>JAJLJT010000167.1:0-9736 GCA_033844555.1 Alphaproteobacteria bacterium
CGGGTTGTTCCGGTTGTCGCCGCCGCCGAAGAACAGGCCGAATTGCGCCAGCATGGAGATCGCGCCGGCGATGGTCGCCGTGATTGTCATGATGAGGGTGTCGCGGTTCTTCACATGGGCAAGCTCGTGCGCCATGACGCCCGCGACCTCTTCCGCCGTCAGCATGTCGAGGAGCCCCCGTGTCGCGGCGACGGCTGCGTTCTCCGGATTGCGGCCGGTGGCGAAGGCATTGGGCTGGGGAGAATCGATCAGGTAGACCTTGGGCATCGGCAATTCCGCCCGCTCCGCCAGTTGCTCGACGAGGCCGTAGAAGTCCGGCGCCTCGGCACGCGTGATCTGCCGCGCGCCGTGCATGCGCAAGACCATCTTGTCCGCGTTCCAGTATGCGAAAGCATTGGTTCCGAGCGCGATGACGAACGCGATGACCATGCCGCCCGTGCCCCCGATCAGGTAGCCGACGGCAAGGAACAGGCCGGTCATGGCGGCCAGCAGAAGACCTGTACGGGCGTAGTTCATGGACCGGGTTCTCCCTGAAAGGCGCGCGGGAAACGAGACACATCCAAAGGACGAGCCTATATCTGGGCGAACCGGGCGAAAACCGCAATCGGAGAGCGGCGCGATGAGCGGCAAAACCACCGACGAGCAACGCCAGTCCCGCGTAAAGGAGGCGGCGCGGCGGGCCCTGGCCGAGGCGGAGGCGCGGCGGGCTTCCGCGACTCCGCGCGATCTTCCGCCAGAGCGGGGCGGCCCGGAAGGACCGGAGCCGACCCGCTATGGTGACTGGGAGAAGAAGGGCATCGCCTCCGACTTCTGAGAAGGGCAGGGCTCAGGCTGCTGCCTGGCGCCCCCTGGCCGGCGGGGCCCCAGCGGCGGCGTTCGCTTCCCGCGCCCGGCGGAACGGGTGAACCAGCAGCGTCCACAGGTCGTCCGGGTCGTCCATGCGCGCCTCGCCCAGGCCGAACGCGATCGCGTCGTTGCCGACGGCGGCGTCTTCCCGCCACGTCCCGAACAGCCGGTCCCACACGGAGAAGATCTGCGCGAAATTGCTGTCGTAGTCTTCCTGGGCCGCCGAGTGGTGGATGCGGTGGTGGATTGGCGTCACGATCACCAGGCGCAGCAGGGCCTCGAAGCGCGGAGGAAGCGCCATCGACCCATGGTGGAAGGTCGAGAAGACGTGGCGCAGCAGGACCGCGAGGAGGATTGCGTGCGCCGGCATGCCGAGCGCGACCACGCCCGCGAGATAGGTCAGCAGGCGGAAGGCGGCTTCCAGCGGATGGCCCCGCAGGACCGACGTCGCATCCAGTTCCTCGTCGGAATGGTGCACCTCGTGGATCGCCCACAGCGTCGGGACACGGTGCAGCAGGTAGTGCGCGAGCCAGGCCAGTGCGTCGAGCACGAGGATCGTGGCCGCGTACTGCACCCAGACCGGCGCCTCGACGATGTTGAAGAGCCCGATCCCATGCGCCGCGCAGGCAGCGGCGACCGCGCCGAGGCCGAGCGGAAGGAGAAGCGCGGTGAAGCCATCGCGCGCCAGCAGAACGCCGATGTTGGTGCGCCAGCGGCGCCCGGTGCGGGCGGTGCGTTCACGCCACGGCGCAAGCGATTCCCATGCCCCGATGAGCGTCAGGCAGGCGACGAAGAACGCCATGTGAATGGCCAGCGCGACGGGGTCGACCCCGGCCCGGACCATGACGAGGATGCTGGAAAGGAACAGAACGGCGGCAAATGTGCCGGAAAGAAACCCACGCATGTCGATCACCCCTTCAGATATCTCCCATACACCGGAGACGCGATTCGCAGAAGCAAGGGGTGTGCCAGAACGTGCAGGGGGCGGCCCTTTGAGGCCGCCCCCTTCATCGGGTCTTCTTCGGGCCGCTGCAAGCGGTCAGCGGTTCTGGCGGTTCTCGATCAGGTCGTCGACGACGCCGGGATCGGCCAGCGTCGAGGTGTCGCCGAGGTTGGAGAACTCGTTCTCCGCAATCTTGCGGAGGATGCGGCGCATGATCTTGCCGGAGCGGGTCTTGGGCAGGCCCGGCGCCCACTGGATCAGGTCGGGCGAGGCGATCGGCCCGATCTCCTGGCGCACCCAGTCACGCAGCTCCTTGCGCAGGGCCTCCGTCGGCTCCTCGCCGGCGTTGAGGGTCACGTAGCAATAGATGCCCTGGCCCTTCAGATTGTGGGGATAGCCGACGACTGCGGCTTCCGCGACCTTCGGATGGGCCACCAACGCCGATTCGACCTCCGCCGTTCCCATGCGGTGGCCGGAGACATTGATCACGTCGTCCACCCGGCCGGTGATCCAGTAGTAACCGTCCTCGTCCCGCCGGCAGCCGTCGCCCGTGAAATAGGTGTTCGGGTAGGTAGAGAAATAGGTCTGCTCGAACCGCTCGTGATCGCCGTAGACCGTGCGCATCTGCCCGGGCCAGCTGTCGAGGATCACGAGGTTGCCCTCGGCCTTGCCGTCCAGCGTCTTGCCGTCGGCGTCGACCAGCGCCGGGCGGATGCCGAAGAACGGCCGCGTCGCGGAGCCGGGCTTGAGCGGGGTTGCACCCGGCAGCGGCGTGATCATGATGCCGCCCGTTTCGGTCTGCCACCAGGTGTCGACGATCGGGCAGCGGCCGTCGCCCACCACGCGATGGTACCAGAGCCAGGCCTCGGGGTTGATCGGCTCGCCCACCGATCCCAGCAGGCGCAGGCTCTTGCGGCTCGTCTCCCTCACCAGGTCCTCGCCCGCACCCATGAGCGCGCGGATTGCGGTCGGCGCGGTGTAGAAGGTGTTGACCTGATGCTTGTCGCACACCTTCCAGAAGCGCGCGGCGTCCGGGTAGTTCGGCACGCCCTCGAACATCAGGGTGGTCGCGCCGTTCGCCAGCGGTCCGTAGACGATGTAGCTGTGGCCGGTCACCCAGCCGACGTCCGCCGTGCACCAGTAGATGTCGCCGTCCTTGTAGTCGAAGACGTACTGGTGCGTCATCGAGGCGTAGACGAGGTAACCGCCCGAGGTGTGCAGGACGCCCTTGGGCTGGCCGGTCGAGCCGGAGGTGTAGAGGATGAAGAGCGGATCTTCTGCCGACACTTCCTCCGGCGGGCAGTCGGTGGACGCGTCCGCCACGGCGTCGTGGTACCAGACGTCACGTCCGTCCTGCCAGCCGACATTGCCGCCGGTCCGCTTGACGACGAGGACCTTGTCGACGCCGCCGGCCTTCTGGATCGCCTTGTCGGTATTGGCCTTGAGCGGGATCTTCCGGCCGCCGCGCAGGCCTTCGTCCGCGGTGATGACAAAGGTCGACTTCGCATCTTCGATCCGGCCGGCCAGCGCGTCGGGCGAGAAACCGCCGAAGACGACGGAGTGGACGGCGCCGATGCGCGCACACGCCAGCATGGCGTAAGCCGCCTCCGGGATCATGGGCAGGTAGATCGTGACCCGGTCGCCCTTCTTCACGCCGTTGGCCTTCATGGCATTGGCGAGGCGGCAGACCTGCTCGTGCAGTTCGCGGTAGGTGATCTTCTTGTCGTCGGTCGGCTCGTCGCCTTCCCAGATGATTGCGACCTTGTCGGCCTTGTCCTTCAGGTGACGGTCGATGCAGTTGGCGGAGACGTTGAGCGTGCCGTCCTCGTACCATTTGATCGAGACGTTGCCGGGCGCATAGGAGACGTTCTTGACCTTGGTGAAGGGCTTGATCCAGTCGACCCGGTGTCCGTGCTCCTTCCAGAAGCCTTCCGGGTCGGCGACCGAGCGCTCGTACATCTCGCGGTACTGCGCGTCATCCACATAGGCCCGGCTGGCCCACTCGTCGCTTACGGGAAACACGTCGGTCATCGGGCGCTCTCCTCTTCCTCCTCTGGGCCATGCACCGCGGGCTGCGAAGAACCCGACCGGGCACGCACCTCGTTTCTCTTGGCCGGCATCCTAAGCCGCCTTTGGGCAGGCTTCTACCCGACGGAAGGCGGACATGGACGCCTGGGTTCCCGGTGCTTAAGCCAAGCGGCGGGGGCTTGTGAAGCCTCGCGGTTGCAATGTGCCGTCCGGAAACAATCTCAGGACGCGCAGGCGATTCTGACGACCCCCTCTGCCGCCTCGACCGGGACCGGTGTCAGCGCCTTGCCTGCGCAGGGTCCCCTGACGCAGACGCCGTCGAGAATCCGGAACAGCGCGCCATGGGTGGCGCACAGGAGATGCTGCTTCTCGCGGTCGAAGAAGCGGTCGGGCACCCAGTCGAGCGGGGTGAAGGCGTGCGGGCAGGAATTGACGTAACCGCGCAGCACCCCATCCTTGCGCACGACGAACAGGCGCACGAGGCCGGCCCCCTCGCCGAACGCGAAGCCGCGGGCATCCGGGTCGCCCAGCGCATCGAGTGCACACAGCGGCGTGCCGGGGGGCGGCAGGACGCTCATTCCGCCTGAACCTCCCGCAAGCCCCGCGCGATCAGCGCCGCGGCGAGGCACATCAGCGCGAAGAGGGCGAGCGTCACGGGCACGCCCGCGGCCTCGGCGATCAGGCCGAAGACGCCGCCCACCAGCAGCCACGCGCCGATGATCGTGTTGGAGAGCGCGGTATAGGCCGCCCGCGTCTCTGCCGTCGCCATGTCCACGACATGCGTCGACCGGCCGAGGCGGACGCCCTGGTGCGCGATCATCAGGACGAACAGGAGGACCGGAAGCAGCCAGGCCATACCGGTCATACCGCCGCCGAACACCTGCGGCGCAAGGCCACCCAGAAGCGCCGCCGTTCCGTTCGCGGCCGCGCCGACGAGGCCCGCAAGCATGAGCACCCGCCGGCTCGACCGGTCGGACAGGCGGCCCCAGACATGGGCGCTGAGGATGGCGGCGAGGCCGGACGCGATCACGAAGGGGCCGAGCGTGCCCAGCGCCTTGCCGCCCGACTGGCCCGCCAGCGCCAGCAGGAAGGGAGGCGACAGCGCCGTTCCGACGAGAAGCCCACGCGTGACGATGAAGCGCACAAGTTGGGGATCCTTCCGCAGAAGGTCCGCCTGCTCCCGCGCCACGGCAAGCGGATTGCCGCCGCCGCCGGTCGCGCCGGGCACCTCCCGCAGCGTCGTGAAGACGAGGCCGGCGAGGATCCACGCCGCCCCCGCGACGAAGAGCGCGCCCGCGACCACGCCCACGCTCACCGGCAGCAAGCCAAGCGCCAGGACCGCCCCGAAGGCCAGCACGGCCGCCGCCGAGATCGAGGTCGCCGACCCCGTCGCCGCGCCGCGCGTCGCCTTGGAGACCGTCTTGCCCAGCACGTCCTTGTGGCTGACCGAGCAGGCCGCCCGGGCGACGGAGAAGACGCCGAGCAGGCCGACGATGCTCCAGCCAGCCGCCGCCCCTTCCATGGTCAGCGCGACGGCGGCCATAGCGAGCACGCACAGGCCCTGGATCGCGCTGCCGACCGCCCACACCCACTTGCGCTGCGGACGCGACCGGATCCAGCCCGCGATGGCGAGTTGCGGGAGCAGCGCGCCCGCTTCCCTGACCGGCACCAGGAAGCCGACGGCGGCGGCCGGCGCGCCCAGCGCGCCCAGCAGCCAGGCGAGCACGAGTTTCGGGTCGGAGAGGCCGTCGCCCGCCTTGGTCAGGCCGAGCGCCGCCACGTGCTTGAGGAAGTTGCCCGGCTGGTCGTTGCATGCGGCCTCGGGAATGTCGCGGCAGACCCGGCCCTCCTGCTCGCCGGTCAGGATGTCGTAGAGCGTCTCGCCGAGCGCAGCGGAGCCCTTCGACCCGCTGGCAGGCGCCGTCGCATCGCTCATCCCGCGGGCTCCAGCGTGTCCGGGTCGATGTGGCCAAGTGCACAGATGTGGGCCCATTCCTCAGGCCGGACCGGCTGCACCGACAGCCGCATGGAGGTGACGAGCGCCATTTCCGCAAGCTTCGGGTCCGCCTTGACCTCGGCCAGCGTCACCGGGCGCGGCATGTCGGCCAGCGCGCGGATGTCGACGCACTGCCAGCGGTCGTCGTCGGTGGTGGGATCCTGGTGCGCCTCGGCGCAGACCTCCACGATCCCGACGATCTCCTTGCCCTCGTTGGAATGATAGAAGAAGCCGCGGTCGCCGATTTCCATGGCGCGCATGTTGTTGCGCGCCTGGTAGTTCCGCACGCCGTCCCAGGTCTCGCCCGCGTCGCCCTTCGCCTTCTGCTGGTCCCAGGACCATTTGAACGGTTCGGATTTGAACAGCCAGTAGCGCATGGTCTGCCTTGCCCCCTTCATTCGGCCTTTAGCGGACGTGACATGAGGCGCCGCGCCGCGCTGTCAACGTCTTCCCGGCCCTCGACGATCCGCGCGACGGTCGCGGCGAGCGGCATGTCGACACCGGCCCGGTCCGCGCGCTCGCAGATGGCGGCGGCGGTCCACGCGCCCTCCACGGTGCCCCCGGCCCGGTCAGCGGCACCCGCGGGCGTCTGCCCCTCGCCCAGCGCCAGGCCATACCGGTAGTTCCGCGACTGCGTGCTGGTGCAGGTCAGCACCACGTCGCCAAGTCCGGACAGGCCCATGAGCGTCGTCTCTTCCCCGCCGAGGGCAGCCGCGAGACGCCGGATCTCCGCGAAGCCGCGGGCGGTCAGGGCGGCGCGCGCGCTCTCCCCGAAGCCGCGGCCCATGACGATGCCGCAGGCGATCGCGAGCACGTTCTTGGCCGCGCCGCCGAGTGCCGCGCCCGTCAGGTCGGGCGACCAGTAGGGCCGGAAGGTGGGACCGCTCAGCGCCTCGCACAGCGCAAGCCCGGTGGCTTCGTCCGCCATGGCGAGCGTCACCGCCGTGGGCAGGCCGCGCGCTACGTCGGCGGCGAAACTCGGGCCCGTCAGCAGGGCCAGCGGAACCTCGCCCAGCACCTCGCGCGTCGTCTCGTGCGGCAGGAGGCCCGTGCCGCGTTCCACCCCCTTGGCGGTCAGCACCACGGGCACGTCCGCGCCGAGGAAGGGCAGAAGCGCGCCGGCCACACCTCGCCAGCCTTGCGCCGGGACCGCGGCGACGATCAGCCCGGCCCCGGCGGCGTCGCCCAGCCGGCCGGTCGGCCGGATGCGGGGGTCGAGGGCGACGCCCGGCAGGCGGGCACGGTTCTCGCCGTCGCGGGCGAGCGCCGCTGCATGCGCCGGGTCGCGCGTCCACAGGGTCACGGTCCGCCCGCCGCGCGCGATCAGCAGCGCGAGCGCCGTTCCCCAGGCCCCGGCGCCGAGCACCGCGACCGGCCGGTCATCGTTCAGCATGGCCTTCCGCCTCGATTCGGACCGCGTTGAGGTCTTGCGGGGCAGACTAGCGGCGGGGCGGACAGGCGCAAGCCCCGGTGCACCGCCAGCCCGTGCGTGTTCAGGCCTTCACGCCTGCGCCCGGCGCGGGCGGGGCGTCGGCGTCGAGCGGCCAGCGCGCGCGCGGCGTGACCGTCAGCGGATCGGCGAGGCCGAGGGCCAACCGTTCGATCCCCGCCCAGGCGATCATCGCGGCGTTGTCGGTACAGAGCCGCAGCGGCGGGGCCACGAAATCGAACCCCTCCCGCGCGGCGAGCGCTGTCAGTTCCTCGCGCAGCGCCCCATTCGCCGCGACGCCGCCGGCGACGACGAACCCGGCCCTGCCGCTCTGACCGGTGAGCGCGCGGAAGGCGGCCATGGCGCGGCGGCTCTTCTCGACGAGCACGTCCACGACCGCGGCCTGAAACCCCGCGGCGATGTCGGCGACGGGTGCGTCGGGGTGCGTCTCTCGCGCGCGGCGCACGGCGGTCTTGAGCCCGGAGAAGGAAAGGTCGCAGCCCGGCCGGTCGAGCAGCGGGCGCGGCAGCGGTATGGCCGCGGGGTCGCCCTCGCGCGCGGCGCGTTCCACGGCGGGTCCGCCGGGATAGCCGAGCCCCAGCAGCTTCGCGGTCTTGTCGAACGCCTCGCCCGCGGCGTCGTCGATGGTCGTGCCGAGGCGGCGGTAGCGCCCGACGCCCTCGACCGCGAGCAATTGGCAATGGCCGCCGGAGACGAGCAGCAGCAGATAAGGGAAGCGTACATTGCCCGCGATCCGGGGGGAGAGCGCGTGTCCTTCGAGATGGTTCACGGCGACGAGCGGCTTGCCCGTGGCGGCCGCGATGCCCTTGCCGGTCATCAGGCCGACGATCACGCCGCCGATCAGGCCCGGCCCCGCGGTCGCGGCCACGGCGTCGAGGGCCTCGTAGCCGACGCCCGCCCTCTCCATCGCTTCCATGACGAGATGGTCGATGTGGCGCACATGCTGACGGGCCGCGATCTCCGGCACCACGCCTCCATAGGGCGCGTGCTCGGCGGTCTGGGACAGCAGAGCCTCGGCCAGGATCTCCCCGCCTGCGCCCGGCCGGCCGCGCACGACTGCCGCCGCGGTCTCGTCGCAGCTCGACTCGATGCCCAGCACTGTCAGCGGCCGGTGTCCTTCGTCCAATTGCATGCCCCTCGAAACGTCGCGTATAGGAGGACGGTCCGGCGGCGTGCCGGATCCGACTGCGCACGAGGTATAGCGCGGGGCCAGCCCCCGCAAGGAGCGGTTTTGCAACGCATCATCCGATTGGGCACGCGGGCGAGCCCGCTGGCGCTCGCCCAGGCCGAGGAAACGCGCGACCGGCTGCGCGCCGCGCACGACCTGCCGCCCGAAGCGGTGGAGATCGTGCCGATCAAGACGACGGGCGACCAGGTGCTCGACCGCGCGCTGTCCGAAATCGGCGGAAAGGGCCTCTTCACCAAGGAGATCGAGGAGGCGCTCTTCGACGGGCGGATCGACGTCGCGGTCCATTCGATGAAGGACCTGCCGACCCGCCTGCCGGAGGGGCTGGCGCTTGCCGCCGTCCTGCCGCGCGAGGATGTGCGCGACGCCTTCATCTCGCCCACGGCACGCTCGCTCGCCGATCTGCCCCAAGGCGCCATCGTGGGCACCGCCTCGCTGCGCCGGCAGGCCCAGGTGCGCCGCCGCCGGCCCGACCTGCAGGTGATCACCTTCCGGGGCAATGTGCAGACGCGCCTGCGCAAGCTGGAGGAGGGGCAGGCCGCGGCCACCTTCCTCGCCATGGCCGGTCTGAACCGGCTCGGCCGTCCCGACGTCGCGACGCGCGCAATGGCCGCAGACGAGATGCTGCCCGCCGTTGCGCAAGGGGCCATCGGGCTGGAGATCCGTGCAGACGACGACGCGACGCGGCTGGCGGTCGCCGCGCTCGACGATCCCGACACGGCCGATTGCGTGGCGACCGAGCGGGGTTTTCTCGACGCGCTCGACGGCTCGTGCCGCACGCCGATTGCGGGGCTTGCCCGGCTCGACGGCGGCGACGTGGTGTTCCAGGGCGAAATCCTGCGCCCAGACGGCAGCGAAGCGCACTCGATCGCCACGCGCGGTCCCCGTGCGGACGGCGTGAGGCTGGGCTACGAGGCGGGGCAGCTTCTGCGCAGCCGCGCCGGGCCCGGCTTCTTCGACCATCTCGGCTGAGCGGCCGGGGCGGGCCATGCGCGTGCTGCTGACCCGGCCCGCCGAGGACGCCGCGCGCACGGCCGAGGCCTTCGCCGCGCGGGGTGTCGAGACCCTGTGCGCGCCCCTGATGCAGATCAGGCGGCGCCGCGTCGCGCCCGAGGCTGTCCGGTCCGCGCTGGAGGGGGCGCAGGCCTTGCTCGTGACCAGCGCGAACGGCGTGCGCGCCCTGGCCGCGGCGACGCAGGCGCGCGGCATCCGCGTCCTTGCGGTCGGCCCCGCCAGCGCCGAGGCGGCGCGCGACGCGGGCTTTGCCGATGTTCTGCCGGCGGACGG
>JAJLJT010000168.1:0-3992 GCA_033844555.1 Alphaproteobacteria bacterium
TGGAGAACCTCGAGCTTCTGACCCGCTACGGCTCGGAGGAGATGGACGTCACGCTCGACCGCCTCGGCGGCGGCGCGTGGCAGGCGCGCAAGGCCCGCCTCAAGGAGCGCATCAAGGAGCTGGCCGACCAGCTCATCAAGGTCGCGGCGCTGCGCGCGCTCAAGACGACGGAGGGGGTCGCCCCGCCGCACGGTCTTTACGAGGAGTTCTGCGCCCGCTTCCCCTATGAGGAGACCGAGGACCAGCAGCGCGCCATCGCGGACGTGCTCACCGATCTCGGCTCGGGTCACCCGATGGACCGGCTCGTCTGCGGCGACGTGGGGTTCGGCAAGACGGAGATCGCGCTGCGGGCGGCCTTCATCATGGCGATGCAGGGCCGGCAGGTCGCGGTCGTGGTGCCGACGACGCTGCTCGCCCGCCAGCACTACAAGGGCTTCGTCGAGCGCTTCAAGGGCTGGCCGGTGCGCATCGGGCAGCTGTCGCGCATGGTCGGCGCGAAGGAGCAGGCGGCGACCCGCGCCGGCATCGCCGACGGGACGGTCGACATCGTGATCGGCACGCACGCGCTGCTCGGCAAGCAGATCGCGTTCAAGGACCTCGGCCTGCTCGTCATCGACGAGGAGCAGCACTTCGGCGTCCAGCACAAGGAGCGGCTGAAGCAGCTGCGCGCGGACGTGCATGTCCTCACGCTCACCGCGACGCCCATCCCGCGCACCATGCAGCTTGCCATGACCGGCGTGCGGGAACTGTCGATCATCGCGACGCCGCCGGTGGATCGTCTGGCGGTGCGGACCTATGTCGCGCCCTTCGATCCGGTGACGGTGCGCGAGGCGCTGCTGCGCGAGAAGTACCGCGGCGGGCAGAGCTTCGTGGTGGTGCCGCGCATCGCCGACATCGCGGACATGGAGGCGTTCCTGAAGGACGAGGTGCCGGAGGTGCGCTATGCCATGGCGCACGGGCAGATGGCGGCGGGCGCGCTCGACGAGATCATGAACGCCTTCTACGACGGCGCCTACGACGTGCTGCTGTCGACCTCGATCGTGGAATCGGGCCTCGACATCCCGACCGCGAACACGATGATCGTGCACCGCGCGGACATGTTCGGCCTGGCGCAACTCTACCAGATCCGCGGGCGCATCGGCCGGTCGAAGGTTCGGGCCTACGCCCATCTGACGACGGTGCCGAACAAGAAGCTGACGCCCGCGGCGGAGCGGCGGCTGAGGGTGCTGCAATCGCTCGACACGCTGGGGGCGGGGTTCTCGCTGGCAAGCCACGATCTCGACATTCGCGGTGCGGGCAACCTGCTGGGCGAGGAGCAGTCGGGCCACGTCAAGGAGGTGGGCTTCGAGCTTTACCAGCACATGCTGGAGGAGGCCGTCGCCCAGATGCGCGCGGGCGAACTCGACCTCGAACTCGACACGAAATGGTCGCCGCAGATCAATCTCGGCGCGGCGGTGCTGATCCCGGAGCACTATGTCTCAGACCTCGACCTGCGGCTGACGCTCTACCGCCGCCTCGCAGACATCGAGGACGACGCCGGGATCGAGGCCATCGCGGCGGAGATGATCGACCGTTTCGGGCCGCTGCCGCCGGAGGTCGCGCAATTGTTGGAGGTGGTGCGCATCAAGGCGGTCTGCCGCCGTGCGGGCATCGCCAAGATCGACGCGGGGCCGAAGGGCATCATCGTCAGTTTCCGCGAGGACCATTTCGCCAATCCTGCGGGCCTCGTGGAGTTCCTGGCGCGGGAGCGGGGCGGGGCGAAACTGCGTCCCGACCACAAGCTGGTGCTGGCGCGCGCGTGGGAGAGCGTGGGGGAGCGGCTGAAAGGTACGCTCAATGTCGCCCGCACGCTCGCCGGGATCGCGGAGGCCGGGCAGGCTGCCGCATAAGGCGATCCGTCAGTTCTCGCCGCCGATGTCGTCGTCGTCCTGCGCGCGGATCTGCAGCAGCAGATCCTCGATCTTGTCGAACACCTCGAGGAAGGCGGAGGTGTCCTGCGCGCCGGTCACGAGGATGCGGTCCTCGAAGATGAAGGCCGGAACGCCCTGGATGCCCATCTGCCGGGCGGTGCGGTCCTCCGCCTCGATGGCATCGCGGTCGGTCCCGTTCGCCAGAAGCTCCGCCACCAGCACGGGGTCGAGGCCCGCTTCGCCTGCGGCCGCCACCAGAACCTCGGGGTCGCCGATGTCCTCGCCCTCCTCGAAATATTTCTGGAAGAGCAGGGTGACCATCGCGTCCTGCTGGCCCACGCCGCGCGCCCAGCGGATCAGCCGGTGGCTGTCGAGCGTGTTGGGCGTGCGCGCGATCATGTCGAAGCGCAGATCGAGGCCTTCGCCCTCCGCCGCCTGGCGCACGGGGGCATAGGCCGCACGCGCGCCGGCCTCCCCGCCGAACTTGGCCTTGAGATAGGTCTCCCGGTCCATGCCGCCGTCGGGCATCTCCGGGTTGAGCTGGAAGGGCCGCCAGGTGATGTCGAAGCCGATCTCCGGCCGCTCGGCGCGGGCGCGGTCGAAGCGCTGCTTGCCGATGTAGCACCAGGGGCAGATCGTGTCGGAAATGATGTCCACTTTCATGTGCGCCTCCTTGGGCTTTCGGCTAGGGTCCTTGCCACGTAATGCTGACAAAAGGCAATGGGAGGGGATGCGATGGGCTTTTCTGCCGATCTTTCGGGAAAGATCGCGCTGGTGACGGGCGCGACGAGCGGCCTGGGGGAGCGGTTCGCCCGCGTTCTGGCGAAGAACGGCGCGGCCGTCGCCATCACGGGGCGGCGTGTCGAACGTCTGGAGAAGCTGAAGACGGAGATCGAGGCGGCGGGCGGCAAGGCCTTCATCCACGCCCTCGACGTGACCGATGTGGGCTCGATCCGCACGTGCGTCGACGACGTGTGGGAGCAGTTCGGCCCCATCGACATCCTCATCAACAATTCCGGCATCGGGGAGCCGACGCTCGCCACGGACTTCACGCCCGAGCACTATGACAAGGTGATGGATACGAACGCGCGCGGGGCCTTCTTCGTGGCGCAGGCTGTGGCGAAACGCATGATCGACGCAGGACGCCCCGGCAAGATCACGACGGTCGCCTCGCTGGCGGCCATCGACGTCGTGAAGGGCCTGTCGGTCTATGCCATGTCGAAGGCGGCGGCCGCGCACATGACGCGGGCGCTGGCGCTGGAATGGGCGCGCTTCGGCATCGACGTGAACGCGATCTGCCCCGGCTATATCGTGACGGAGATCAACGAGGGCACCTGGGACACCGACCTCGGCAAGAAGATGATCGCGGGCTTCCCAAGGAAGCGGATCGGCAAGCCGGAGGACCTGGATGGCCTGATCCTGCTGCTGTCCTCGCCGGACAACGGCTTCATGACCGGATCGGTCATCGTGGTCGACGACGGCCAGTCGCTGGGCTGAGGGGAGAAGCGAAATGGCTGGACCGTTGAGCGGGCTGCGCATCATCGAGATGGAGGGGCTGGGACCGGGGCCGTTCTGCGGCATGATGCTGGCCGACCAGGGGGCGGAGGTCCTGCGCATCTCGCGCAAGGGCGCAGGCGCCAAGCTTGGCCGCGAAAAGGGCGACGTGATGGCGCGCGGACGCCGCGTCGTTCGCCTCGACCTGAAGAAGCCGGAGGCGGTCGAGGCGGTGCTCGCGCTCGCCGAGGCGGCGGACGGCCTGATCGAGGGGTTCCGCCCCGGCGTGATGGAGCGGCTGGGGCTCGGCCCCGATGCGATGCTCGCGCGCAATCCGCGCCTGGTCTACGGGCGCATGACCGGCTGGGGGCAGGAGGGGCCGCTCGCCCACACCGCGGGTCACGACATCAACTATATCGCGCTGACCGGCGCGCTGCACGCCATCGGCACGGCGGAGACGCCGGTCGTCCCGCTCAACCTCGTGGGCGACTTCGGGGGCGGGGGCATGATGCTCGCCTTCGGGATGGTGTCGGCGCTGCTCAGCGCCGCGCGCACCGGCAAGGGGCAGGTGGTGGACGCGGCGATGAC
>JAJLJT010000169.1:0-2344 GCA_033844555.1 Alphaproteobacteria bacterium
CGCCGACGTGCTTCTGGTCTATGCCAAGACCTCGCCGGAGAAGGGCGCGCACGGTATTTCCGCCTTCATCGTCGAGAAGGACTTCCCCGGCTTCAAGGTCGCGCAGAAGCTGACCAAGATGGGCTATCGCGGCAGCCAGACCGCGGAGCTTCTGTTCGACAATTGCGTCGTCCCGGCGGAGAACCTGGTGGGCGAGGTGGACAAGGGCGTGGCCGTGGTGATGAGCGGCCTCGACCTTGAGCGCGCGATGATCTCGCCCATCTGCCTCGGGATCGCGGAGCGGGCGCTGGAACTGTCGGTCGACTACGCCCAGACGCGCCAGCAGTTCGGCAAGCCCATCGGCAGCTTCCAGATGGTGCAGTCCATGCTGGCGGAGATGTACGTCTCCATCGAGGCCATGCGCGGCTTCACCTACCGCACGCTGGCCGCCGCGGCTCCGCTGGAGATCGGCGAGGGCGGGCGCGGCGACATCCACGCGCTGACCGCGGCCTCGGTCATGTTCTGCGCGCAGGCGACGCACGACGTGCTCGACCGCGCGATGCAGGTCCATGGCGGCAGCGGCTACATCTGGGAGTCGGAGATCAACCGCCTCTACCGTTCCATCAAGCTGCTGGAGATCGGCGCGGGCACGACCGAGGTGCGCAAGATGATCATCGCGGGCGAGCTTCTGCGGGACATGCGCCGCAATGGCTGAGACGCCCGGCGCGGAGCGGAGCTTCGGCCTCGACGACGCCGACCTCGCGGTCCATCCGACGATCTATGCCCCGGACGCCTTTGCCGGGCAGAGCGTGCTCGTCACCGGCGGCGCGGGCGGGATCGGCCGGGCGGTCGCCTGGCTGCTCGGGCGGCTGGGCGCGCGTGTCGTCATCGCGGGCCGCGATCCGGAGAAGCTGGAGGCAGCAGTGGCCGCCATGCGCGCCCGCGGGCTCGCCGTGCGCGCGCACGCCGTGGACATCCGCGAGCCCGATGCCGTGCAGGCGCTCTTCGACGCCATCGCCGCCGAAGAAGGCCACATCGACATGCTGGTCAACAGTGCCGGCGGCCAGTTCCCGAAGGAGGCGATCGACATTCCGGCGAAGGGCTGGAACGCGGTGGTGAACACCAACCTCAACGGAACCTGGCACGCCATGCAGGCCGCCGCGCGCGCCTGGCGCGACGCCGACCGGCCCGGCAGCATCGTCAACATCGTCGTGGTCACGACGCACGGGCTCTATGGCGTCGCGCACACGGTCGCGGCGCGGTCGGGCGTCGTCGGCCTCAGCCGGACGCTCGCGGTCGAATGGGCGCCGCTCAACATCCGCGTGAACTGCATCGCCCCCGGCGCGATCGAGACGCCCGGCTGGCGGGTCTATTCGCCGGAGGCCGTCGCCACCTATGCGACCTCCAACCCGATGATGCGCAACGGCACCGTCTGGGAGATCGCGGAGGCGGTCGCCTATCTCGGCGGGCCGTCCGCCGCCTATGTCACGGGCGAGGTGCTGAACGTCGCGGGCGGCGCGCAGCTCTGGGGCGAGACCTGGACGGTCGCGAAGCCCGACTACTTCAAGCTGTGACGCCGCCGCGTCCGCTGGCGAGGCGTTCGAGCCGGTCGGCCGCCTTCTCGAGCCGCGCCGCTGCCTTGGCCAGCCGGTCCTCTTCCGGCGCCGCGTCCGGCGCGGCGGCGAGCGCCCGGTAGATCATGTCGGTGATGCCGTCGACCGTCGCGGCGAGGTCGAAATCCTTCTCGTTGCGCAGATAGCCCCAGGTGCGATGCTCGATCCCACCGTAGATCATGTCGCGGACCAGCGAGGGGGAGACGTCGGCCCGAAACTCTCCCGACGCGATGCCGTCGCGCACGACGTCGAGAATGCGCTGCGTATAGGCCTGGTTCAGCTTGAACAGCCGGCTGGCGCGGTAGTCGGGGTCCGCCCGCAATTGCAGCAGGAACAGCCGGCTCAGCCCAGGTTCTCGCCGGATCGACGAGACATGCTCGTGGATGATGTAGCGCAGCCGGTTGCGCGTGCCCTCGATGGCGTCGAACTGCGCCTCGTCGCGGGCCAGCATCTCCTCGTAGAAATGCTCCACGACGCGGACGAGCAGATCGCGCTTGTTGACGAAGAAGCGGTAGATGCTGCCCTCGACGACGCCGGCGCGCTCCGCGATCTCCGAGATCAGCGCGTCGTTGTAGCCCCGTTCGGTAAAGACCTCCCGCGCCGCAGCCATGATGTCGGCAATCCGCTTCTCCGGCGGCAGGCGGTTGATCTGGCGCTTCACCCTTCCCTGGGCCGCTGGCTTTGTCATCGCGGGAATTCGCTCGTCCGTTCTTGGGGCAGGAGTGAGGCTGCGGAAAACGCCACGAATGCGC
>JAJLJT010000170.1:0-2737 GCA_033844555.1 Alphaproteobacteria bacterium
TGTAGGCGCGCGCCCGGTGCGGCGGCAGCGGCCCCTCGGTTCCCGGGTGCAGGCGTCCCATCGCCGCCGTCTCGCCCAGCACCGCGATCTCCGGGTGGCTGTCGAGCGCATGGGCGAGCCAGTTCGTCCCCGACCGCGCGAGGCCGACGATGAAGCCGGGTTCCGCCACCCCCCTCACGCCTCGCCCGCGCGGCGGAAACACAGGTCGGCTTGCACGACCCCACCGCCCGCGACGAGCGGATTGCGCACCGCCATCAGGCGGAAGCCGCGCGCGCCCAGCCAGTCCGCCACCTCACCGGCGAGCGCCTGTCCCTCGTAAAGCGTCTCGAAGGAGGCTTCGATCCAGACGTCCCGGATCGCGGGCAGGAGTTCGCCCGTGCCCTCCAGCACCCCCAGTTCCGCCCCCTGGACATCGATCTTCAGCAGCACCGGCGGCTCCAGTTCCCCCAGAACGAGCACCCCGTCGAGCCGCGCCGTCTGGACGTGGCGGCATCCCGCCGCGCCCGTTCCCGGAAACCGCCGCAGCTGCCCCTCCCCGATCGGCAGCAAGGAGGAGCAATCGGGCGACCGCGACAGGTGGAACCTCGCCTCGCCCGCCTCTGCCGCCGCCGCCACGGGGATCAGCGTCGCGTCTGCGTCGCCCGCGAAGATCGTGCGCCAGACCTCTTGTGCCTCCTCCAGGGGTTCCAGCGAGAAGATCCGCGCCCCCGGCAGTGCCGCCCGCGCGGCCAGCGCGAACTGGCCGCGGTTCGCGCCCACGTCGACAACCGTCCGCCAGCCTCCGTCCCGAAGCATCGGCGCATGCTCGACAGCCGCCGCGACGCCTGTCCGCAGGGCCCGCCGCCAGGCCGGAACGCCAAGCAGGCGGACAAGTTTCGCGGCGCGGGCCGCCGTCCGTCTCACTCCGCCTCTCCGCGCGCCCAGGCCCGCCATTCGCGCTGCTTCAGCCCGATCTGCCAGTAGTACATTCCGCGCGCCACCGCGAAGTGAAACCCCGCCCAGCCGTCGAGCATCCCGAAGTTCAGCACATAGGAATCGAGAAACGCCAGCAGCCCCCGGCATGGCATCCGCGCGAACGCCCGCTTCAAGAGGGCGCGCGCGGGCTGCTGCGTTTCGCTCTGGCCGGTCAGCGCGTGCTTTTCCCGCACCACCGCCTCCCAGTCGGAGTAGCGGTTATGCCGCTCGAAATAGTGAAACAGCATGTCGTGGTCGCGGTGCAGCATGGGCGCGCGCAACCGGCCTACGGGTCCGTCGATACGCGGCTGATAGTGTCCCTCCACCTCCCACATGTTCTGCGCATCGAGGTCGTCGACCTCCACGAACCGGCCCTTGCCACGGCGGAACAACGCGAGCTTGTGCACCCGGCGGCCGTGGCGCAGGACCCGCCCCAGGAAGACATAGTCGAAGGTGATGAAATAGCCCGCCTGCGGCCCGCCGCGGGCGACGGTCGCGGCGATCTCCCTCGCCAGGCGGGGCGTCACCTGCTCGTCGGCATCCACGTAGAGCACCCATTCGTGCGCGATGGGACAGTTTTCCAGCGCCCACTGCTTCTTCTTCGGGTAACGCCCGTTCCACGCGAACGGCACCACCTTGGCGCCCTTCTCCCGGGCGATTGCCGCCGTATCGTCGGTGCTGGCCGAGTCCACCACGAAGACCTCCGCAAAGCCCGACAGGCTGTCGAGGCAGGCGGCGATGTTCTTCTCCTCGTTGCGTGTCAGTACGATGACCGACACCGGAATGCTGTGGCGCTCGGGACAAGGGCTGTTGTCAGGCTGCATCGGTCATCCGCCGTTCTGCGATCGCACGCGCATAGAGCGCCACGAGCGCGGCCCCGCAGGCCTCCCGCCCATGGCGTGCCCGGACATGCCGGCGTCCTGCCTCGCCCATCGCCCGCCGCGCCGCGGGATCGCGCATCAGGCGGGACAGGGCTGCCCCAGCCTCGCCCGGGCGCACCGCCAGACCGGCACCAGCCGCCACCGCCTCGCCGGCCAGCGGCACCTGCGGGCTCAGCAGCACGGGCACGCCCGCCGCCATCGCCTCCACCGCGGCCATGCCGAAACTCTCTCCCTCCGACAGGAGCGCGAAGACATCCGCGTCCGCCAGAGCCTCCGCGCATCCCCGCCGGTCGAGCGCGCCGGTCAGGACCACGCGCCCGCCAAGACCCGCCGCCGCCGCCTGCGCCCGCGCGCCCGCCGCCGCCCCGAAATCCGGTCCCGCGAGGACGAGCACAGCGTCGCCGTTCTCCCGCACCGCCTCCGCGAACGCCTGCACCAGCCGTTCCACCCCCTTGCCGGGCGCCAGCCGCCCGAGAAACAGCACCACGGCGCCTGCGTCCGCCAGTCCGAACCGCGCCCGGAAACAACCCCTTTGTGCGGCCACCCCGGACACGTCGACCGGCGGCGGCACCACGATCACCCGGTCCCCCAGACCCAGGGTTGCGAGGTCCGCCGCTTCCCCGGCGCCAAGGCAATGGAGAACCGACGCGCCGGCGATCATCTCCTCCTGGAACAGCCAACCGGCCACCGCCTTGCGCGCGCGGCCCCGCTGCCGGACATGGGCCGACAGCCCGCCGTGCGGCGTCAGGACCAGAGGCACGTCCGCGCGCCGCGCCGCCCGCCAGGCGGCAAGTCCGTGATGCAGATGGAGCGCATGGCAATGCACCACGTCCGCGCTGCGTACCGCGCGGTCGAGGGAGGCCGCGAGGTCAGGCGAGCGCGCCCAGCGCCGAGGCCATGCG
>JAJLJT010000171.1:0-5189 GCA_033844555.1 Alphaproteobacteria bacterium
ATCCAGCACGCCCCGCAGGATCGCGGAGAAATGGGTCAGCACCGACATCTGCGCGATTGCCGCCAGCACGCTCTCGGGCAGCAGGGCCGCAGCCGGCTCCAGCACGAGCGGAAGCCCCGCCGCCGTCAGCAGCGCCCCCCCCGCCACGGCCGCCACGAAGGCGGTTACCTGGCTCCCCGTCAATGCGGACGCGAGATGCCCGACCGCCAGATAGGCCCCCGCCATCAGGAAGCTCGCAAGATAACCTGCGAGAACCACCCCGTGATCGGGATTGCCGAGCCACGCGACGGTTGCCCACACGGGCGCCGTCGCCAGCAGCATGGCGCCGGCGAAGACCCAGGTCGCGAGGAACTTGGCCGCCACCGCGGCCCATGCCGGAATGGGCAGCGTCAGCAACAGCTCCGCGCTTCCGCTGCGCCGCTCCTCGGCCCAGGCGCGCATGGCGAGCGCGGGCATCAGGATCATGTGAAGGTAGGGATGGGTGACGAAAAACGCATCGAGCGATGCGGTTCCCCGGTCGAGAAGCCCGGTTGCATGAAAGCTGAGCGCAGCCGCGAAGAACACGAAGACGACGGCGAACAGAACCGCGAGCGGTGCGCCGAAAATCGCCGCCGCCTCGCGCACGAAGACTGCCGCGAAGCCATGGCGCAGGCCCGCCGCCGCGCGGGCGGCCGCTGCCAGGGGCGCGGGCCCTGTCATGGAATCCTCTGCGCCGGCCGGGTGCCGTGGCCCGTGAGCCGGGCGAACACCGCTTCGAGCCGGGCGCGCATGTCCCCAGCGCCCGGCGCCCCATCCGCCGCCGCCAGCGCCGCAGGCGTGGTGTCCGCGACCAGACGCCCCTCGGCGATCACGGCGACACGGTTGCAGACGGCTTCCACCTCCTCCAGTGCGTGCGTGGACAGGAGGATCGCCGTTCCCTGCCGGAGGGTCCGAATCAGCGCCCGCACCTCCCGCTTCTGGTTCGGGTCGAGCCCGTCGGTCGGCTCGTCGAGCAGCAGGACCGGCGGATCGTGCAGGATCGCACCGGCCAGCGCGACCCGCCGCCGGTACCCCTTCGACAGCGTATCGATCCGCTGCTCCGCCACCTCCTCCAGCGCCGTCCGGGCCATGGCGCGGGCGACCGCGAGGCCGCCGGCCGCCCCCGCAAGGCCACGGGCCCTGGCCTGAAACGCAAGCAGCGCCGCCGCGCTCATCTCGCCATAGGCGGGCGCGCCCTCGGGCAGATAGCCGAGCACCGCCTGCGCCCGCCGGGGGTGGCGCAGCACGTCTATACCCGCGACCTCGATCGCACCCGCATCGGGCGCGAGGAACCCGGCGATCATGCGCATGGTCGTCGTTTTCCCGGCGCCGTTCGGGCCCAGGAAGGCCATCACGTCCCCCCGCTCCAACGCGAACGAGACGTCCTCCACTGCGCGGCGCGCACCGAAGCGCCGCGTCAGGCCGGTGACACGGATCGTGGCGCGGTCGGACGCGGGCTCTGCGGTTCCGGTTGGCACGAATCACCCCAAGGCGGTGCGGCGTGGGCCGCATTCGCCCACAAGGTGCGCCGGGCACGCCCCGGAAATCAAGGGAAACGCCCTGCGCGGCAGATCCGGAGACGGAAAAAGGAAAGGCCCGGTTCCGTCGCCGCCTGCCAGCGGGGTTGGGGGGGCAAAGGATGGCAGGCGGGCATGGTCGGAACCGGGCCACATGTCGGCATTGCCAACTGCCAGCCGAGCATCGCCGTCCCTTATGGCTGCGCGCTGGCGCGTTTGCGGCGAAATCGGGGCATCGGCGATGCGGTCTTGGGCGCCGCTTTTCGCCGCGCGGGCCTTGCAATCGGGGCTTCGGCCTTTCATGCTTCCGTCACAATGGAGGATACGACGCCCATACCCTTCGTCGCGCCGGCTGCCGCGGCAGCCGCGCGACAGACCGCCGCCCCGCCGATCGTGGCGTTCGACAGGGGAGAACTGGCGCAGATCCTGCGCATCTACGGCCGGATGGTCGCCGCCGGGGAGTGGCGCGACTACGCAATCGACCTGCTATCGGACCGCGCCGTCTTCTCGGTCTTCCGCCGGACCAGCGAAACGCCGCTCTACCGCATCGTGAAGGAGCCGCGGCTGGCCCGCAGGCAGGGGGCTTTCGCAGTCATGACCGGCACGGGCCACATGCTCAAGCGGGGCCGGGAGCTGCCAAGCGTTCTCAGGATCCTGGAGCGCAAGGCGCTGAAGGTGCTGGACGGCGCCGACTGACGCAAATGACGCCGCACATGAAAAAGGCCCCGCGCGCAGCGGGGCCTTCCTCGTTTCGCAGAGCAGATGCCTCAGGCGGAAGAGGGCGCTCGCCCTACTCGCGGTTGCCGAAGAACTGCAGGAGCATCATGAACAGGTTCACGAAGTCGAGGTAGAGGCGCAGCGCGCCCATGATCGCCTTCTTGCCCGCCGTCTCGCTGCCGTCGCTTTCGGCGTACATCTCCTTGATCGCCTGCGTGTCATAGGCGGTCAGGCCGGTGAAGATCAGGACGCCGATCACCGAGATCGCGAACTGCAGCGCGCTCGACGCGAGGAAGATGTTCACGATCATCGCGATGATCAGGCCGATCAGGCCCATGAACAGGAACGACCCCATGCCCGTCAGGTCGCGCTTCGTCGTGTAGCCCCACAGGCTCATCGCGCCGAACATGGCCGCCGTGATGAAGAAGGTGCGCGCGATGCTTTCGCCCGAGAACACGAGGAAGATCGTCGAGAACGCGATCCCGTTCACCGCCGCATAGATCCAGAACGTCGTCTGGGCGGCCGCGAAGCTCATCTTGTGAATGCGGAAGCTGAGGAAGAACACCAGGCCCAGCGGCGCCAGCATGGCGACCCACATCAGAGGCGTGCCCATCACCGCGCCATAGAGCGCCGGCGTGGACGCAAACAGAAGGGCCACCGCGCCCGTCAGCGCCAGGCCCACACCCATGTAGTTGTAGACCCGCAGCATGTAGCTGCGCAGGCCCTGATCGATCACACCGGCTTCGGCATGCGTGCCGGCCGACATGCGACGCTCGTAGTTTGCCATCAAACGCTCCGTCAGAAGGTAACCGTCCGCAGGGATATTGGCATGCGACAGATCATGTTCAAGGAGAATCGGACGCAAAAGCGCCCTATTGTCCACTGCTTAACCGTTGATTTGCCATGGTTTCGCACGCAAGCCTAGCCGGCGCCCTGCCGCAAGGGTCCGGCAGGCCGCGCCGACAGCGTCCTCCAGCTGAGCGCGATGCCGATGCCGAGCGTTACGGCAAGCGTTCCGGCCACCGTCGCGAGCAGCGTCCAGGGCAGCACCGTGAAGCGCGCGCCCATGACCAGGTCGACCACGGCCCACGCTCCGACAGTGCCGAGCGCGGCAGACACGATGGCGGTCGCGAGACCGAGCAGCGCGAACTCCGTCAGGTGCACCGCCGCCAGCCGTCCGCGCGTCGCGCCCAGCACCTTCAGCACCACCGCGTCATAGGTCCGCGCCCGCTGCCCCGCCGCCAGTGCCCCCGCCAGCACCAGCAGGCCCGACAGGATCGTCACCGCCGAGATCCCGCGCACCGCCGCGCCCAGGTTCTCGACATAGGTCGCCACCGTCTCCAGCGCGTCGCGCACCCGGATCGCCGACACGTTCGGGAACTCCCGCGCCACCGCGCGCTCGACCGCGGCCTCGGCGGCCGGCGTCATCTCGGCCGTCGCCAGCACCGTCTGCGGCGCGCCCGCCAGCGTGTTCGGCGTGAAGATCATCAGGAAGTTGATGCCGAGCGTGCGCCAGTCCAGCTCGCGCAGGCTGGCGATTTCCGCCGTGATCTCCCGGCCCAGCACATTGACCGTGATCGTGTCGCCGATACCGATGCCAAGCTCCATCGCCCCTTCCGCCTCGAAGGAGACGAGCGGCGGGCCGTCGTAGTCCTCGGGCCACCACTTGCCCGCGACGATGGTCGTGCCCTCGGGCGGGCGGGCTGCATAGGTGAGGCCCCGGTCCCCGCGCAGCATCCATTCCCCGCCCGGCGCGACCGTGGCTTCGCTCGCCGGCACCCCGTCTATGGCCACGAAACGGCCGCGCAGCATCGGGCTGCGGTCCACGGCGCGCACGCCGGGTATGGCGGAGACCGTCTGGGCGAAGGCGTCCGACTGCGGACCCTGGATGTCGATGAAGAAATAGGCGGGCGCGTTCTCGGGCAGATCTTCCTGCACCTGGCGGGCGAGATTGCCGTCGACCAGCGAGACCGTCACCAGCACGGTGAGGCCGAGGCCCAGTGACAGCACGACCGAGGGCGCCGGGCTTCCGGGCCGGTTCAGGTTGGCGAGCGCGAGGCGCACCACCGCGCCCGGCCGCAGTGCCTGCAGCGTGCGCGCCAGCCGGACCGCCAGCCATCCCGTGAGCCGCAGAAGCGCGAAGGCCGCGACCAGCCCTACCCCGAACCAGATCACGAGAAGCGTATCCCGCGCCGTCGCGAGGGTGAGTGCGGCAAGCACGATCAGCGCCCCGGACCCGAGGGCGGCGTCGCTCCACCGAACGCGCTGCCCGGTCGCGGCGACGAGCGCCCGGAACAGGCGTGCAGGCCGCACGTCGCGCGTCGCCGCCAGCGGCCATACCGCGAAGGCCAGCGCGACCAGAAGGCCCGATGCACCCGCCACGGCAAGCGGCGCGGGATAAATTCCCGCCACCGCCGGAACCGGCAGAAGATCGGCAAGGAGGGCCAGACCGACCGGCGGTATGACCGCACCGAGGACGAGTCCGCCGGCGATCCCCACACCGGCGAACGCCAGCACTTCCAGCATGAACATGCGCACGATGAGGCCGTCCGTCGCGCCGAGGCACTTCAGCGTCGCGATGGTGCCGATCTTGCCGTCGAGATAGTCCTTCACGCCGTTCGCCACGCCAACGCCGCCGACGACCAGCGCGGTCAGTCCGACCAGCGTCAGGAACATCGCCACGCGCTCCACGAAGTCGCGGACCTGCGGCGTGCCGTTGCGCCGGTCGCGCACCTGCCAGCCCGCGTCCGGAAACTGCGCCTGCAGGGCCGCGCGCGCCTGTCCCACGTCCGCACCGGCCGGGAGGGCCACCCGGTAGTGATAGTTCACGAGGCTGCCGGGCTGAATCAGGCCCGTTTCGGCGAGGCTGTCGAACGCCACCATCACCCGCGGCCCCCAGGTCAGGCCCGCAGACCCGCGATCGGGCGTCGTCACGAT
>JAJLJT010000172.1:0-1919 GCA_033844555.1 Alphaproteobacteria bacterium
ATGCGCAACACGAGGGAGTGATCGTAGGGCAGCGCAGGCTTTGCGAACACCACGTCATTGCGCACATAGTGCATGGCACAGGCGCGCCGCCAGCGCATCGAGCGATTGTCCGCCGACCGGTGCACCGTGCCGCCGTGATGGAAGGACACCCCGCCTTTCGGCACGGGCGCGGGGCGCATGTCGAGCGTGCCGACGATCTCGTCCGCGATCTGCAGGTCGAAGGGCCGGTCCTCCGGCGCCGTGTGGGGCAGGATCGCGCCCTTGTGCGAGCCGCGTCCGTAGCGCAGGCAGCCGTTTTCCTCGTCCGCGTCGTCGAGTGCGATCCACGCGGTCACGAGACCCTCCGGATCCGACGGCCCGAAATAGAAGCTGTCCTGATGGGCGGGCTTCGGTCCGCCTCCTTGCGGGGGCTTGAAGAAGATCTGGCTGAAATAGACCGAGACGCCGGGGCCGATGAGATCCTCAACGAGCGCGACGAGGCGCGGATCGCGCGCCAGTGCAGCGAAGAAGGCCCGGTGATGGTGCGGATTGTCCAGCTTGCGCAGGACGTTCGCGATGGCAGCCCCGCCGTCGACGTACCAGGCGCGCTTTTCCGGCGTGAGGCCTTCGAGAAACTCCCGCCCCCAGGCCTCCGTCTCCGCGACGGCGGCGTCCATGCGGGCCGTGTCGAATACGCCCGGTACGGTCACATGCCCGTCCGCTTCGTAGGTCGTGTGGATGGCGTCCATGTCCGGCGTGGCGCGGGCAGCGGTGGTGGTGCGCATCGGCTCCCCTCCATCTAGTAACTAACTGAATGGTTACATGTGAGGCAGGCAGCGTCAAGACGTCCGCGCGCTCTGCGCAGAGCGGCGCCGGTGGTGGAGGGTGCGAAGGCGGAATGCGCCGCTGGCAGGGCCGGCGGAAACGCGACGGTCAGCCGGTCATCACCATGGCGCGAACGGATGTGCGCATGTGCGCGTGCCATGCGTCGCGGGCGGCGGGCGTTCCCAGCGGCTCCCCGAAGAAGATGGAGAGCGTGGCGTTGTTCGACAGGAAGAAATAGGCGAGCGCGACGACCGTGATGTGCAGGTGCGTGGCGGTCAGACCGTCGCGAAAGAGGCCCGCTGCGCGGCCCCGGCCCAGAAGGGCGTCGAGCTTCGCGCCGAACGGCGCCTCGATCTCGCGCACCCGCTGGGACTGGGACAGGTGCCGGGCACCGTGCAGGTTCTCGCTGTTCAGAAGCGTGATCGCCTCGGGATTCGCGGTGTAGTAGCCCCAGATGAAGTCGACGTAGCGCATCAGCGCGTCTTCCGGCGGCGCGTCGAGGTCGAGCGCACCGGCAGCGGTGCACAATTCCTCGTAGATCGCCTCGATGACGGCGCGGAAGAGCCCTTCCTTGTCGCCGAAATAATAGTAGAGCATGCGCTTGTTCGCGCCCGACGCCTCGGCGATCGCGTCGACGCGCGCGCCTGCAAGCCCGTGGTCGGCGAAGGCGCGCCGGGCGGCGGCCAGGATTCTGGCGCGCGTGCGGTCGGGATCGCGCGTGGCGCGCGGCGGTTCGGCGGCGCGGGTGGCCTCGCTCATGCCCGGCTTCAGTCGGACCGGACGCGGGTGTCGGCGGAAATCGTCAGCATCTCGAGCACCATCACAACCCCGTACAACACAACCCCGATCAGCGTGATCAGCAGCACCGCCATGAACATGGCCGCAGTGTCGAGCGTCACCTGAACCTGAAGCATCAAGTAGCCCAGACCTTCCTCCGACGCAATGAATTCGCCCACGACGGCGCCGGCGACGGCCAGAACCGTCGCGACCTTCATGCCCGAGAAGACGTAGGGAAGGGAGCTTGGCAACTGGATCTTGCAGAAGATCTGCCAGCGCGACGCCTTGAGCGAGCGGGCGAGGTCGAGCAGGTCGGGCTCCACCTCCTTCAGGCCGCG
>JAJLJT010000173.1:0-24134 GCA_033844555.1 Alphaproteobacteria bacterium
GCGGCGAGCGCCTTGCGCCGCTCCTCCAGCAGCGCCATCAGCGCCCCGACGCCCGCGGGCTCCAGGCTGTCGACGACGATCTGGTACTTCGACCGGCCCGGATAGGTCGTGATCTTGCCCTGCGCGATCACCTCCAGCCCGTCCTCCGGCCGGAAGCGCAGGCGCGCGGCGTTTCCCCGCCACATCACCGCGTCGATATTGGCGTTCTCGTCCTTCAGCGTGAAATAGCAATGGCCGGACGAATGCCGCTTGAAGCCGGAGATCTCGCCGCGCAGACGCACGAAGCCGAAGGCATCCTCCAGCGTGCGCTTCAAGGCGAACGACAGCTCCGACACGCTCCATTCGGGCGCGTTGGAGGCGGACTCGGTTCCGGGCATGGGATCGGGCGGTTGTGCGCTCATGCCCGCGATCATATAGGAGGGCGGGCGCAACGGTAAGGGCAGGGACGGGCAGTCATGAACGTACTCATCATCGGATCGGGCGGACGCGAGCATGCCCTGGCCTGGGCCATCTCGAAGAGCCCGCTGCTCGGCACGCTCTATGCCGCGCCCGGCAACGCCGGGATCGCCGAGGTGGCGACGTGCGTCGCGCTCGACGTCGCCGACCACGCCGCCGTCATCGGCTTCGCCCGCGCGAACGCGGTGGAACTGGTGGTGATCGGGCCCGAGGCGCCGCTGGTCGCGGGCCTCGCCGACGATCTCGCGGGCGCGGGCATCCGCGCCTTCGGTCCGGGGCGGGAGGCCGCGCAGCTCGAGGCGTCCAAGGGCTTCACCAAGGCGCTCTGCGACGAGGCGGGCATCCCGACCGCGGCCTACGCCCGCTTCGCCGACGCCGCCGCCGCCCGAGCCTATGTCGAGGCGCAGGGCGCGCCCATCGTCGTGAAGGCCGACGGGCTTGCCGCGGGAAAGGGGGTGACCGTCGCCATGACCGTGGCCGAGGCGCTGGCCGCCGTCGACGCCTGCTTCGAAGGCGCGTTCGGCGCGGCGGGTGCGGAGGTCGTGATCGAGGAATTCATGGAGGGGGAGGAAGCCTCCTTCTTCGCGCTCTGCGACGGGGAGACGGTCGTGCCCTTCGGCACCGCGCAGGACCACAAGCGCGTGGGCGACGGCGACACCGGCCCCAACACGGGCGGCATGGGCGCCTATTCGCCCGCGCCGGTGCTGACCGACGCGCTGGTCGCCGAGACGATGAAGCGGATCGTCCGCCCGACGGTCGCCACGCTCAAGGCGCGCGGCACGCCCTATGTCGGCGTGCTCTATGCCGGGCTGATGATCACGAAGGACGGGCCGAAGCTCGTCGAATACAACGCCCGCTTCGGCGATCCGGAGGCGCAGGTCCTGATGATGCGGCTGAAGGACGACATCCTGACGCTCATGCTCGCGGCCTGCGACGGCACGCTCGACAGGGTCAGCGTGCGCTGGTTCGACGAGGCGGCGCTGACCGTGGTGATGGCGGCGAAGGGCTACCCCGGCGCCTATGACATGGGGAGCGAGATCCGCGGCCTCGACGCGCTGAAGGAGATGGACGGCGTGCGCGTCTTCCACGCGGGCACCGCGCTGAAAGACGGCCGGCTGGTCGCCACGGGGGGCCGCGTGCTGAACGTGACCGCGCGAGGGGCCAGCGTCGCCGACGCCCAGGCCCGCGCCTATGCCGCCGTCGACCGGATCGACTGGCCGGAAGGCTTCTGCCGCCGCGACATCGGCTGGCGCGCGGTCGCGCGGGAGCGGGAGGCGGGCTGATACCGATCTTGTCTGCTGCCTTGTCTTTCCTATACTGACTTATACACGCAGGCTTCCTGCTTCGCCCAAGGAGGGGCAGATGGAAAGGCTGAAGTCCCTGTTCCGGATCTGGCAACGTTTGCCCGATCCAGCATCGGGTGAAGTCGTGCATGTCATTCGCAACGTCACGACACCGAACGGGGAGACATTTGTCGTGATCGACGAGGCAGTCCGCGCGAAGGCGCTCGCTGCCGCCGAGAAGGAGTTGCGACGGCGCGATGCGGCTACTCCCGCGGCTCCCGCCACGGCGGCGGCCAGCAGTTAGGGCCAGCGGATGACCGAGTACAATCCGATCTTCGAGCGTATCGTCGGGGATCAGGACACCAACCCGGAGAGACTGCTCGCCTACGCGCTCTACAAGCGCGAGAAATACAACTGGACCGCGGCGCGCAAGGCCGAGGGCAAGCCGCCCAGCGATACCGACAAGTCCGTGTTCGTGGAATCGTGCGTGCATCGCATCGACTCCTATCTCGCGGAAGCCGGGCGCGCGCTCGACGGCTACGCCCAGGCCGTCGTGGCGAGCGAGCGGCCTGCCATCGAGAAGAACGCCATCACCGGGCGCGTGGAGCAGGCCGCGCAGAAGCTCGAAAATTGGCCCTCTTTCTGGAAGCAGGTCGGCACCGGCATCGTTTCCTGGGTTGCATCTCTTGTCGTCCTGCTGATCGTGGCGTGGGCTGCCAAAACCCTCGGCATCGACCTCATCGAGGCGCTCAAGTAAGCCCCGCAACCCGGCCCGGCGTGCGTCGTGCCTTGCCCTCGCCCGCTCCGCCGTCGCATCCTGTGGCCCGCAAAACGCAATCACCGCGCGAGACGGGGAGGATGATCACGGGATGGCGACGTCCAGGCAGGAAACATTCAGCGGCACCAAGGAGGTTTCGGAGAACCTGGCGATAGACGCCGCCCGGCTCGAAGCCTATCTGGCGCAGCACATCGCGGGCTTTTCCGGCCCCCTGACCATCCGCCAGTTCAAGGGCGGCCAGTCGAACCCGACCTATCTGCTGGAGACGCCCTCGCGCAAATATGTCCTGCGCCGCAAGCCGCCGGGCAAGCTGTTGCCGTCGGCCCACGCCGTCGACCGCGAATACCGGGTGATGAAGGCGCTGGGCCCGACGCCCGTCCCCGTGCCGGAGGCCCTGCACCTGTGCGAGGACGAGAGCATCGCCGGCACCATGTTCTACGTGATGTCCTTCGCCGAGGGCCGCATCTTCTGGGAGCCGCTGATGCCCGCCTCGTCGGGGGAGGAGCGCGCGGCGGTCTACGACTCCATGAACGCCGCCATCGCGGCCCTGCACACGGTGGATCCGGCGGCGGTCGGCCTCGCGGACTTCGGCAAGCCCGGCAATTATTTCGAGCGGCAGATCGGCCGCTGGTCGAAGCAGTACAAGGCGTCCGAGACCGACCCGCTTCCGGAGATGGACCGGCTGATCGACTGGCTGCCCGGCGCGCTTCCCGACGAGGCGCGCACGGAAGAGACCTGCATCGTCCACGGCGACTACCGCATCGACAACGTGGTCTTTGCCAAGGACAGCGCGGAGGCGCTGGCCATCCTCGACTGGGAACTCTCCACGCTCGGCCATCCGCTGGCCGACTTCACCTATCATCTGATGCTCTGGCGGCTGCCGGCGGAGGGCGCGTTTCCCGGCATGGCGGGCGCGGACCTGACGGCGCTCGGCGTCCCGACGGAGGCCGAATATGCCGAGGCCTATTGCGCGCGCACGAAGCGCCCGATGATCCGCAACATGGATTATTTCATGGCCTACAACGCCTTCCGGATCGCGGCGATCCTGCAAGGCATCGCGGGCCGGGTGCGCGACGGCACGGCGACCAGCGACGCGGCGAAGCAGACGGTCAAGGGCATCCCCGGCCTTGCGAAACTCGCGTGGGAGTTCGCACGCGCCGCCGGGGCGAAGTAGCCCCCACTCCCCAAGAAACACGACGGGCCGGCAGGATCGCTCCCGCCGGCCCTTTTTCTTGCCCATCGATGGCTGTTCAGCGCCCGCGCGCGGCCTTCATGTCGACGTGCTTGCCGAACTCCAGCCGCGCGATGGTGCGGCGGTGCACCTCGTCCGGGCCGTCGGCGAAGCGCAGCGTGCGGATGTGGGCCCACATGGCGGCGAGGCCCGGATCCTGGCTCACGCCCGCCGCGCCGTGCGCCTGGATCGCGTCGTCGATCACCTTCAGGGCCATCACCGGCGCCTTCACCTTGATCATCGCGATTTCGGAGCGGGCGACCTTGTTGCCCACCGTGTCCATCATCCACGCGGCCTTGAGGGTGAGGAGCCGCGCGCACTCGATCTCGATGCGGGCGTCGGCCACCCGCTCCTCCCAGACCGAATGCTCGCCGATCAGCTTGCCGAAGGCATGCCGCGACATCAGCCGCTTGCACATCATCTCCAGCGCGCGTTCGGCCGCACCGATCGTCCGCATGCAGTGATGGATGCGACCCGGGCCGAGGCGGCCTTGCGCGATCTCGAAGCCGCGCCCCTCGCCCAGCAGCATGTTGCTCGCGGGCACGCGCACGTTCTCCAGCAACACCTCGGCATGGCCGTGCGGGGCGTGGTCGTAGCCATAGACCGTGAGGTGGCGGAGGATCTTCACCCCCGGCGCGTCGCGGGGCACGAGGATCATCGACTGCTGGCGGTAGCGGTCGGCGCCCGGGTCCGTCTTGCCCATGACGATCAGCAGCTTGCAGCGCGGGTCGGGCGCACCGGACGACCACCATTTGCGGCCGTTGATGACGTACTCGTCGCCTTCGCGCCGGATCTCGGTCTGGACATTGGTCGCGTCGGAGGATGCGACGTCCGGCTCGGTCATCAGGAAGGCGGAGCGGATCTTGCCCTCCAGCAGCGGGGCGAGCCATTCCTCCTTCTGCGCGTCGGTCGCGTAGCGTTCCAGCGTCTCCATGTTGCCGGTGTCGGGGGCGTTGCAGTTGAACACCTCCGGCGCCCAGTGGACGCGGCCCATGATCTCGCAGAGCGGGGCGTACTCGGCGTTGAGGAGGCCCGCGCCCCGCTCCGATTCCGGCAGGAACAGGTTCCACAGCCCCGCCTTGCGCGCCTTGGCCTTCAGCTCGTCCACGATGGGCGGAACCTGCCAGATGTTGTCCGGCCCGAAGGCGGCGTGCTGCTCGTGATAGAGGTGCTCGTTGGGATAGATGTGCGCATCCATGAAATCCTGGACGCGCGTCATCAGCTCCTGCGCACGGGGGGTGTAGGCGAAATCCATCGGCGTCCCTCGCAAGTGCGGCGCGGGGTTTGGCCGCCCCCGCGCCCTGTTCTTTCCGCATGTTTGCAAGGCACCTTAGCGCGGCGGACCCGCGCCGTCACCGTGGCGAAGGCGCACCCCCGCTCAGTCCCAGGCGAAGGCCGCCATGGAGAGGACGCCATGCGCGATGCTGTGGTGCAGGACGCGCCCCGGACCCCGCCCGTGAGCCGCGCCCAGCGCCACGAAGAAGGGCATGAAGTGTTCGGGCGTCGGGTGGTTTTCCGCCGCGAAGGGCGCCTCCTGCTGCCAGCCCAGCAGCGACAGCCGGTCGTCGGCCTGCGTCTCGACCATCAGCCAGTCGTGGAAGGCCTGCACATCCTCCTCCGGCTCCGCGTCGAGCGGCTGGCCGCGCCAGCGCGACAGGTCGTGCGTCGCGGCGCCAGAGCCAAGGATCAGCACCCCCTCCTCCATCAGCGGGGCCAGCGCCCGGCCGACGCGGTAATGCCACGCCCCGCCCCGGTGCGGCTGCACCGACAGGGGCACCACGGGAATGCCGGCGCCGGGCCAGGCGAGCATGAGCGGCGTCCAGACCCCGTGGTCGAGGCCGCGCGCAGCGTCCGTTTCCGCGGCGAACCCGCCCTCGGTCAGCAGCGCGTGCGCCCGCTCCGCCACCTCTGGCGCGCCGGACGCGGGATACTGCTTCTCGTAGAGCGCCTTGGGGAAGCCGCGGAAGTCGTGGATCGTCTCGGGCGCGGCGTTCCCGCCCACCGTGGGTTCCGCCGTCTCCCAATGCGCCGTCGCGACGAGGATCGCCGAGGGACGCGGGATCTCGCCGCCCAGGCCCTTGAGGAAAAGGGCCGCGGGGCTGTCCTCCACGACGATCATCGGACTGCCGTGCGAGACGAAGACGGCGGGCTGTCTTGTGGCATCGGTCATGGTGCTTGCCCCTTTGCGGCGGACGGTAAACCCGGCATATGCCCCGCCCGCGTTGGGGAAACAATGCCGTATACTTCGAACTCAGCGTTTCCCGGAGAAGAACGACCGCAGCAGGTCCGCAGCCCGCAGCGCACCGATCCCGCCATAGACCTCCGGCACGTGATGGCAGGTCGGGTGCGAGAAGACGCGGGGCCCGTGGTCGACTCCGCCGCCCTTCGGATCCTCCGCGCCATAATAGACGCGTGCGATGCGGGCGAACGAGATCGCGGCCGCGCACATGGGGCACGGCTCCAGCGTGACATGGAGGTCGAGGCCCGTCAGCCGCTCCGACCCCAGCTTCGCGGCGGCCGCCCGAATGGCCAGCATTTCGGCGTGCGCCGTCGGATCCTTCAGTTCCAGCGTCCGGTTGCCGTCTGCGGCGACCACTTCGCCCGTCGCGGGATCGACGATCGCCGCGCCGACGGGCACCTCGCCGCGCGCGCCCGCGGCCTCGGCTTGCGCGAACGCGGCCTGCATGCCCGCTCCGCCCGTCCAGGGGTGGCCAGCGCGCGCCTCCATGCCTAGCTTGTCATCCGAATTCATCGGAGGAGTTCTCATGCGCTACCTGCACACCATGATCCGCGTCTCGGACGTCGACCGGACGCTCGACTTCTTCTGCGACAAGCTGGGCCTTGCCGAGGTGATGCGCAAGGAATCCGAAGCCGGCCGCTTCACCCTCATCTTCCTCGCAGCGCCCGAGGATGTCGAGGCGGCCAAGCAGAACCGCGCGCCCATGGTCGAGCTGACCTACAACTGGGATCCGGAAACCTATGGCGGCGGGCGCAATTTCGGCCACCTCGCCTATGAGGTCGACGACATCTACGCGGCCTGCCAGCGCCTGATGGACGGCGGCGTCACGATCAACCGCCCGCCGCGCGACGGCCGCATGGCGTTCGTCCGCTCCCCCGACGGCATCTCGATCGAGCTTCTGCAGAAGGGCGACCCCCTGCCGAAGGCAGAGCCATGGGCGAGCATGGAGAACACCGGAAGCTGGTGACAGGCCGCCGCGCCCGCCTCAGTCGGACGGGAGGAAAGGCATCGGGATCATCTCGCCTGCCGCCCAGCGCGGCAGCGCCTCGGCATCCGCTGCGCCGCGCAGGGCGGCGGCCACCGCCTCGCCCAGCAGTGGGCCGAACTTGAAGCCGTGGCCGGAAAAGCCGGCCATGGCCCAGGCCCTGGCCCCCAGCGGCTCCACCACGAACCGTTCCTCCGGCGCAACCGTGTAGAAGCACACCTTCGAGGCCGTCACGCGGTAGCCGTCGAAATCGCGGATCCGCCGGCGGGCAAGCGCGAGGATCGCCTGCACCTCGGCCTCCGCCGCGTCGCGTCCGCCGTCCGGATCGCCGGTCATGGTGAAGCTGTGATCGCCGAGCTTGATCTGCCCCTGCGCGTTCGGCGGCACGGCATAGAACCCGCGCCCCGGCGCGATGTCGGTCAGCAGCGGCGCGCGCGCCCAGTCGTCGCGCGCCCCCTCCGGCACCTGCAGCCAGACACTCACCTGTCGCGAGGGGACCGCCCGCTCTGCGAGGCCGGGCAGCAGCTTCGCCGCCCATGGCCCGCACGCCACGACCAGCGCGTCGGCAGAGAGCCTGTCGCCGCCTGCAAGCGCCACCTGACCCCTCTCCGGATCGAGATCCGTCACCGTCACGCCGAGGCGCATGTCGGCGCGTTTTCCCACGAAGCGCGCGAGATCGGCGACGATGGCGCGCGCGTCGAGAATTCCGCCCGTCGGCGTCGTGAAGGCGGCGTGAATGTCGCTCATGTCGAACTGGGGATAGAGGCCCTCGAGCTCCTGCCCGGTGCGGCGCGAATAGGTGATGCCGCGGTCGCACATCACGCCTTCGGCGCGGTGCGTCCAGTCGCCGTCCTCGAACGAGAGGCAGAGAGTCCCGCGCTCCTCGTAATGCGTGCGGCCGATATCGCGCCAGACGCGCTCCCAGGCGGGGAAGGCCGCCTCGACCATGGCCGTGTAACCGGCCTCCGCGCCGTAGGGATAGCGGATCAGACGGCTCTCGTCGACGGAGGCCCCGCGTTCGTTCGGCAGCGTGCCCGCCTGCTCCAGCACGGTGACGTCCGCACCGTCGCGCAAGAGGGCGCGCGCCGCCGACAAGCCCATGATCCCCGCACCGATGACGATCGCGCGCATCTCAGGCCGCCGCCTTCATCTTGCGCACCTGGGCGACCAGCGCGTCCACGTCCTCCTCACGCGTGGCGAAGGAGGTGACGAAGCGGCGCACCTTCGCCCCGAACGGCCAGTCGTAGAAGACCGCGCCCGCCGCGCGCAGGGCGTCGGCCTCCTCCTGCTCCATGAGCGCGAAGACCTCGTTGGCCTCGACCGGCGCGGCGAAGCGCACGCCCGCCGCCTCCAGCCCCCGCGCCAGCCGAGCTGCGCGCGCGTTCGCAGTCGCGGCGAGATCGCGCCACAGGCCGCCCTCCAGATAGGCGTCCATCTGCGCCGCGAGGAACCGCATCTTGGAGAAGAGGTGACCGCCGCGCTTGCGGCGGAAGGCGAAATCCGCAGCCCTTGTCTCGTCGAAGAATACGACCGCCTCGACCCCCAGGCAGCCGTTCTTCGTGCCGCCGACGACGACCGCGTCGACGCCGGCCTTCCAGGTCATCTCCGCGGGCGTGCAGCCGAGTGCGGCGACCGCGTTCGCAAAGCGCGCGCCGTCCATATGGACGGTCATGCCGGCGGCCTTCGCCCGGTCGGCGAGTGCGCGGATCTGGTCTGGCGTGTAGACCGTGCCCCACTCCGTCACCTGCGTCAGCGACAGGACCGCGGGCTGCGGATTGTGGACGTTGCCGCGCTGCAGATAGGTCAGCACATGGTCGAGCGCAGCGGGGTCGATCCGCCCGGCCTCCCCCGGCAAGGGCCACAGCTTCGCGCCGCCGGTGTAAAACTCCGGCGCGCCCGCCTCGTCCACCTGGATGTGCGCGTGGTCGTGGCAATAGACCACGCCGTAGGGCGGCGTCAGCACCGACAGCGCCAGCCCGTTCGCGGACGATCCCGTCGCCACGAGGAACGCCGTGACCTCGCGCTCGAACATCTCCGACAGGCGCGCCTCGACCCGCTTCGTCAGCGCATCGGCGCCATAGCCGGACGTGTAGCCCGCGTTCGCGGCCACGATGGCGTCGAGGATCTGCGGGGCCGCCCCGCTCGAATTGTCGCTTGCGAAGAACAAGAGGACCCACCCTCCGGAGACCGGGAACAGCCGCGGCATGACGGTCCATGAACGTCGATGCCGCATCAGAACACAGGACCGGGGGCGCCAGTGTCAACTGCGCCCCGGTTCGCGCCTGCCATGCGGGAGGCGCCTGCGGGCCTCAGCCCAGGCTCTCGTCGACATAGCGGGCGAGCCGGTGCTCGGGCACGCCGCGCTCGCTGCGCACGCGGCCGCGCACGCCGATGCCCGCGCGATGCACGCTCTCGGGGTCGCCCGTCACCAGCGGATGCCAGTCCGGCAGGTCCCTGCCCTCCGCGAGCAGGCGGTAGGCGCAGGTCGACGGCATCCAGGAGAGGTCGCCGATCTTCTCCGGCGTCAGCACCACGCACCCCGGCACCCGGCGGGCGCGGTTGGCGTAGTCGGTGCAGCGGCACGCGGCGATGTCGAGCAGGCGGCAGGCAAGACGCGTGTAGGCGATCTCGCCCGTGTCCTCGTCCTCCAGCTTGACGAGGCAGCACTTGGCGCAGCCGTCGCACAGCGACTCCCACTCCGCGCGCGTCATCTCGCCGAGGCGCTTCGTCCGCCAGAAGGGCTGGTCCGTGTTCATGCGTCCTCACCTAACGCATTCCGGCGATCCTGCTAAGCCCCGGCGCGCATCCCCTTGGACAGGACGCCATGCCCCCCTATAACCCCCGTCAAGACCGGCATGGACCACCGGTCGCGCCAGCACCATGACCCGCGAAGGAGCCTGCACGCATGAGCGAGACCCACACGACCGACGTGCTGATCGTGGGCGCAGGGCCGGTGGGCCTGTTCGCCATCTTCCAGTGCGGCATGCTCGGCATGCGCTGCCATGTGGTCGACGCGCTGGACGCCGCGGGCGGCCAGTGCACCGCGCTCTATCCCGAGAAGCCGATCTACGACATTCCGGGCTATCCTCGGATCGATGCCGGTGTGCTGGTCGACGAACTCGTGGCGCAGGCTGCCCCGTTCGAGCCCGTCTATCATTTCGGCCAGCAGGTCGTGGCCCTGGACAAGCAGGAGGACGGGGGCTTTCTCGCGCAAACCAGCACGGGTGAGCGGATCGCGGCGCGGGCGGTGATCGTCGCGGCGGGCGCTGGCGCGTTCGGTCCGAACCGGCCGCCGCTCAACGATCTCGAAGCCTACGAGGCGACGGGCGCGGTCCGCTATTTCGTGACCCGCCGGGCGGATTTCGCGGGCAAGCGCGTCGTCGTCGCGGGCGGCGGCGATTCCGCCGTCGATTGGGCGGTGTCGCTGTCGGAAGTCGCGGCCCATGTCGCCATCGTCCACCGCCGCGACAAGTTCCGCGCCGCGCCGGAGATGGTCGCCCGCCTGCGCGCCCTCGCCGAGGCGGGCAAGGTCGAGATGGTGGTGCCGTTCCAGCTCTCCCGCCTCGAAGGCGGCGACGACGGCACGCTCGACACCGTGATCGTGAAGGATCTCGCGGGCGAGGAGCGCCGGCTCGCAGCCGACGTCCTGCTCCCGTTCTACGGCCTCGCCATGACGCTGGGACCGATCGCCGAATGGGGGCTCGCGCTCGAACGCAACCATGTCCTGATCGACCAGGCGACGGCGGAGACCAACGTCCCCGGCATCTTCGCGGTGGGCGACATCGCGACCTACCCGCACAAGCTGAAGCTCATTCTCACGGGCTTCGCCGAGGCCGCGTCGGCTGCGCACGCCATCCACCCGCTCGTCCATCCGGGCGAGGCGCTGCATTTCGAATATTCGACCACGAAGGGCGTGCCGGGCGCAGCCTGATCAGGCGTTGCGCGAGGGCACCATCACGGTCGCCTCGCCCTCGGTCACGGGCTTGCCGCCGACAAGGCAGACGCAATCCATGACCACGCGTCGCTTCTCCGCCACGATCTCGCGTACCGTGCAACGCGCCGTCACCTCGTCGCCGATGCGGATGGGCGCGCGGAACTTCAGCGTCTGGCCCAGGTAGATCGTGCCAGGCCCGGGCATCTTCGTCCCGAGGATGGTCGAGATGAACGCCCCCGACAGCATGCCGTGCGCGATCCGTCCGCCGAAGGGCGTGGCCCTTGCGTACTCCTCGTCGAGGTGCACCGGGTTCGTGTCGCCGGAGACGCGCGCAAACGCCTCGATGTCCTCCGCCGTGACGGTGCGCACATAGTCGGCGCTCTGGCCGACCTCCATGTCCTCGATAAACCAGCCGCCGCTCATGTCCCCTGCCCCTTCGATCTGGCGTTTCGCGCACCGCCAGCCCGCATCAGGCTTAACCGTTTCTTCAAGCGGCGCTCCGTAACCTTTCGCACAGGATTTCACCGGCATCCAGACGCGACGGGACAAGAATGGCCGCAGACACCTCCATGCCGATCCTGGTGGTGGACGATTACCGCACGATGGTGCGCATCATCCGCAACCTGCTGAAGCAGATCGGTTTCGAGAACGTGGACGAGGCGTCCGACGGGGCGGAGGCGCTGGAGAAGCTGAAGGCCAGGCCCTTCGGCCTCGTCATCTCCGACTGGAACATGGCGCCCATGACCGGCCTCGATCTTCTGAAGGCCGTGCGCGCGGATGCCGCCCTGTCGCGCCTGCCCTTCATCATGGTCACGGCGGAGAGCAAGGCCGACAACGTCATCGCCGCCAAGCAGGCCGGCGTGTCGAACTACATCGTCAAGCCGTTCAACGCAGCCACCCTCAAGGCGAAGATCCATGCCGTCCTCGGCGAAGCCTGACGCCGCGCCGGACGCCGGGGCGCTGCGCGATCATGTGGCCGCGCTCGCCGACCACCTGCGATCGGGCGCGGCCGCGCCGGTGACGGTGGCGGAGGTCGCGGGCATCACCGAGGTCCTGATCGCCTCGCTGCAGACCTTCATCGGCGGGCTCGACACGCGCATCTATGCCGAGTTCCGCGACATGGCCGACTACATGGCCCGCGCAAAGGCCGAGATCCTGGCGCTGCACCCCCGCGACCTGAAGGAAGAGCAGCTTCCCCGCGCCGGGCGGGAGCTGACGGCGATCGTCACCCAGACCGAGCAGGCGACGCACGCGATCATGGGGGCCGCCGAGGCCTTGATGAACGCCCGGGCAGAGACGGTGGAGGACTACCGCGCGCTGGTCGACGCCAAGGTGACGGAGATCTTCGAGGCCTGTTCCTTCCAGGACATCACCGGCCAGCGCATCGCCAAGGTGATCGAGACCCTCGACCACATCGACCGCCGCCTGACCGACCTCGTGAAGGTCGCGTCCGACGCCGAGGGAAAGCACGCCGGACAGCGCACCGGGACCGCCGCCGCTCTTCGCCCCACCCTGCTCAACGGTCCGGCGCTCGACGGAGACGGCGTCAGCCAGGCGCAGGTCGACGCGCTCCTCCGCTAGCCGCTACCAGGCCAGCCGCGCCAGGAATCCGACGGGCCGCGCACCGATCCCGGCGCATATTTTCGCCACCCGCGCGGCATCGGGCGCGTGGGCGGTGTCGCCGAACTCCTCGGCATGCAGGCCGCCGGTGACGAGCACCGCGTCGATGCCCGCATCCCGCGCGCCCGCGATGTCGGTGTGAATGCCGTCGCCGACAGCGAGCAGACGGGAACGCGGCACCGCGCCGCCGGGCAGCTCGGCCAGCACCGCCTCCACCATCGCATAGGCCTTCGGATAGGGCTTGCCCAGCCACGTCACGTCGCCGCCCATGCCCTCGTACAGCTCTGCAATCGCGCCCGCGCAATAGACGGCCCGGTCCCCGCGCATGACGCGCCGGTCCGGGTTGGCGCACAGCATCGGCAGCTTGCGGGCGAGCGCCGTCTCCAGCCTGTCGCGGTAGTCGTCCGGCGCCTCGGCCTCGTCGTCGTCGAGACCGGAGCAGACGAGCGCCTGCGCCTCCTCCAGACGCACGAGCGACACGTCGAGACCTTCGAAGATCGCAAGGTCGCGGTCCGGGCCGATGTGGTGAACCTTGGCACCCGCCCGCACCGCAAGCTCGGCGCGGGTGAGATCGCCGGAGGAGACGATGGCGTCCCAGGCACGCCGGTCCACGCCGATGCGGGCAAGCTGCGCCGCCACCGAGCCGCGCGGACGCGGCGCGTTCGACAGGAGCACCACCCGTCCCCCGCCGGCGCGGAAGCGGATCAGCGCGTCCACCGCGCTCCCATAGGGGACGATGCCGTCGTGCACGACGCCCCAGAGATCGCAGACCAGCGCGTCGTAGCGCCCCGCAAGGCTGGAAATGCCCGTCAGCGCGGGAACGGCAAATGGCGTGGAGGAAGGGCGTTCGGAAATGGTCATGGGGCGCACATAGACCCTTGCGCCCCATGCCTCGTCAAGTGTGTCGGGCTGAAACCGGACTCAGCCCAGCTCGCCCTCGTCGATCCTTTCGGGCGCGCCGAACAGGTAGCCCTGGGCATAGTCCACGTGGCACGCGAGCACACGCTTGAAGGTGTCCTCGTCCTCGATCTTCTCCACGACCAGCGAGATGCCGCGCTGGTGCAGCTTGTCGCGCAGTTCGTTCGGACGGATCATCGCGCCATTGTCGGCCATGCCGCGCAGGGCGGTCGGTGCATCCACCTTGATGAAGCGGAAGCCGCGCCGGGCCAGGAGGCCGAAGTCGATCACCCAGTCGGACACATTGTCCATCGACAGCGGGAAGCCGAGGCGGACAAGTTCGCGCACCCGCTCCCACTCCTCCTCGCCGGCCTCCTTCACCGTCGCCTGGGTCATCTCGAAGATGACCGAGCGGGCGAGATCGCGGTTCTCGCGCATGAAGGTGAGGAACTCCTCGAAGAAGACCTCGTCCTTCAGCGTGTTGCCAGAGATGTTGCAGAACACGCCGATGTCGCGGCCCGCACGCTTCATGGCGCGAACCAGCTGCATGCAGCGCGACAGCAACAGGTTGTCGATGGTGCCGATCAGGCCCGACTCGGTCGCGGGCTTGAGGTACCGGTTCGGCATCACGTACTGGCCGTCTGGCGCACGCACGCGGCTGAAACCCTCGAAATAGTGCACCTTCCGCTCGGGCACCTTGATGATCGGCTGCAGGAAAAGGTCGACCGCGTTCTGGTCGATCGCCCAGTTGAGCGTGTCGATCACGTCGAGGCGGATCTGCGGCGCAGCCTTCTGTTCCGCTTGCGGTGCGGGCGCCTGCCGGGGCGCGGGGACGGTGGGCTGCGGCGCAGGCTGTTCCGCGGCAGGCGCCGGTTGTTCCGCGGCAGGCGCGGACGGGCGCCCGCGGCGGCCGAATGCGCTGGCCGTGCGGCGCACGCCCTCCAGCGGCAGATCGTCTTCCGCAAGCGTGGCAGCACGCTCGCCGGGAGTCCCCAGCACGTCGTCGAGGCTCGGCAGCGCCCTGGACGCAGGTGTTTCGGGTTCGGGCGAAGCCACCGGCTCGGGCGCATAGAGCGCTTCGTCGCCGGCGTAGGAGTCCGCTTCCGGCGCAACCCAGGGATCGTCTTCCCACACACGCTCGCCGGATGCGCCTTCCTGGGCCGGAGCCGGGGCCGGTGCGGCATCCTGCTGCGCCTGCGTCCGGGGCCTCTCGAGGCCCTCCATCCAGGCGCTGAGCGACGGCGACAGGGGAACGTCGGCAGCGCGCTCCGCTTCCGGGGCCTCACCGGTTTCCGGGGAGACGGCGGCTTCGGCCGCTGCTGCCGGGGGCATGTCCTCCGGGGCCTGCCCGGCCGGGGTCGCCGCGGTCAGCGACTCGAGATCCAGATCGCGCCCCGAATAGCGCGCGGTGACGTCCACGAAGTCGCCGCCATCCTCTTCGTCGAAGTCCAGCGGCAGGCCGAGCGTGCTGTCCTTCGGCTCGGCCGGGGCCGGGTACGCAGCGGGAGGCGGCGTGACGGCGGACGCCTGGTCCGGCGCGGCCGGGGATGGCTTCGGCGCCTCGGGCCGGGCCGGCCGGTTCAGGGCGGACGCGATCCGGTTGCGCAGCGCGGGCGCTTCCGGCTCGGCGGCCGGCTGTGCGTCAGCGACGGGCGCGGCGCGGCGCGGCGCAGGTTCGGACTGGAGCGCCTCCGGCGCGTGTTCGCGCTGGCGCTCTTTCGGCGCGGGCGGCGTCACCTCGGGAAGGTCGTCCGCCACGGGGCGGCGCTCCGCCGCGGGCGCAGGTTCGGGAACGGAAGGAGCCTCGGGCGCGCGGGCCTCGGGTGCACGGGCCTCGGGCGCGCGGGAGACCACGGGGGGCACAACCTCGTCGCGTTCCAGCTCGTCCAGGATCGACGCCAGCGCGTCCCGGCTTGCATGCGGCGCATCGGCGTCCTGTGCATGCGGCTCGTCGAGGAATGCGAACGGATCGGTGCTGCCTGCCTGGCTGCGCTCGGCCTGCAGTTCGGACGCCGTTTCCCGCAGGGCGGACGCAAGCGCCGGCGTCTCGACGCTGCCAGCCGGCGATTCCGGCCCGTCGAGGAAGTCGTCGCCCAGCAGGTCGTCGAAGTCGTCCAGTCCGGGCAAGTCGTCCCGGGGTGCGGACTGCCGGGCGGGCTGTACCGGCGTCGCCGCGCGTGCGGGCTGCGAGGCACGGGCGGGGGCGGCGCTCATGGCGTACCGGCCGCCTCCGCCGGCGACCAGACGCATCTCCTCCTCGACCTCGTCGTCGCGCAGGGCAGTCGTTTCGGCTGCAGGCGCACTCGTCCAGGCGTCCGCGTCGTCCAGAGACAGCATGGCATCGAGATGTGCCGTGGAGGATCCCTCTCCGCCGCGCGGCTCGCGGGCGTGCGCCGCTTCGCGCGCGACTGCCGCCGCAGCGTCGTGAGCGGGCATGCCCGGCGCGCGATCCTGCCGCGGCATGCGGGTGGCCGGGGCAGCCGGGGGATGCTGGGCCGCCGCGCCGGCCGTCTGTGCCGGCGGGACGTCGCGCTGGTGCATCACGTCCTCGAGCGAGTCCGCAAGCTGGTTCAGCAGCGTCCGGGTAACCTTGAATTCCTTCTTGAATGCCGACAGCAGTTCGTCCTGCGCAGCGATCTTTCGCCGCAGCGTGCGGACCTGCGTGCGCCCCGAGAGGACCGCCTGCACGAGGCAGGCGAGTGCGAACACCGCGGTGAAGACCGCGAAAGCCGCGACGCCCGAACCGCCGATCCAGTGCGCCAGCGCTGCGACAGCGCCCGCAATGATCGCGTTCAGGACGATGAAAACTCCATGGGAGACCGGAACCATGACGCTGGACTCTGCCCCTTGCTCGAACCACCGGCCGGCCGCTTCTGTGACCGGCGGGCACAGGCCCGCCCAGACGGACGGCGAACCTTTCCCGGCACAAGCATCGCCGCGAGGTCTTGCGATACGGTTAACCAATGGTGGCGCGAACGGGTTAACGCGCAAACGCAAGACATGGCGGCCGGACAGGGCTGCGCGGCTGCCGGGTCAGCCCCCGTCGAGCGAGGTCAGGATCGCGCGGATCGCCTCCACGGCCTGTCCGATCTGGTCTTCGGTCACGATGAACGGCGGCGAGACCGCGATCGTGTCGGCGGTGATGCGCAACATGATGTCGTGGTCGAAATAGCCGCGCTTCACGGTCTCGAAGCCGCGCAGGCCGGGGCTTCCCGGCTGCGGCACGATGTCCACGGCGGCCGCCAGCCCGCAATTGCGGATATCGGCGACCAGCGGATGGCCCTTCAGCGTGTGGATCGCATCCTCCAGCACCTTCGCCATCTGGCCCGCCCGCGCGAACAGGCCCTCGTCGCGATAGACGTCCAGGCTCGCCAGCGCCGCCGCGCAGGCCAGCGGATGCGCCGTGTAGGTATAGCCGTGGAACAGGTCGATGGCGTGGTCGGCCCCGGTCTGGAACGCCTCGTAGATGTGGTTGCGCACGACGACGCCGCCCATCGGAACCGTCCCGCTGGTCACGCCCTTGGCAAACGTCATGATGTCGGGCTGCACGCCCCAGTATTCCGCGCCGAACGCCGTGCCCATGCGGCCGAAGCCGGTGATGACCTCGTCGAAGATCAGCACGATGCCGTGCTTGTCGCAGATCTCGCGCAGCCGCTTGAGATAGCCTTTCGGCGGCGGCAGCACGCCGGTCGACCCTGCGAAGGGCTCCACGATTACCGCCGCGATGGTGGACGCATCGTGCAGCGCCACCAGGTCCTCCAGCCGGTCTGCCAGGTGGGCGCCATGTTCCGGTTCGCCGCGGGTGAAGCGGTTCTCGGCCAGGTGGGTGTGCGGCAGATGGTCGGCGCCCGCCAGCAGCGGACCGAAGAACTTCCGGTTGTTCGGCATGCCGCCGACGCTGATGCCGCCGAAGCCGGTGCCGTGATAGCCCCTCTCGCGGCCGATCAGGCGCACGCGCGTCCCCTCGCCGCGCGACCGCTGGTAGGCGAGCGCGATCTTCAGCGCGGTATCCGCCGCCTCCGACCCCGAATTGGCGAAGAACACGTGGTCGAGGTCGCCGGGCGCAAGCTGGGCGATCCGGCTCGCAACCTCGAACGCCTTTGGATGAGCGAACTGGAAGGAGGGCGCGAAATCCAGTTCCGCCGCCTGTTCCTGGATCGCGCGCACGATCGGCTCGCGGCAATGGCCGGCGTTGGAGCACCAAAGCCCCGCCGTCGCATCGAGGATCGCGCGCCCCTCGGGCGTGTAGAAGTGCATGTCCTTCGCGCGCGAGATCATGCGCGGCTCGCGCTTGAACTGCCGGTTCGGGGTGAACGGCAACCACAGCGCTTCCAGGTCGTTCGGCACCGTGCCGCCTCCGCGCGCGTCCGCCATGTCCTTGTCCAGCATCCCCGGCCTCTCCCTCTTGAACCGCCGCCCGGCGGGGTTTCATCCGTGTCGCCGATACGCTATCAGAGGCCGCGCGGGCCCACCAGTCACCGGGATACGCGCCCAGCGCGGCACATGCCTGCCGTTCCGATGACGCGAAGCGCATTTTTTCGCGCATTCCCTCTTGACGGTCTTTTTCCCGCCCCTTACCTCGGCGAGCGACGTTGGCACTCACCGCGGGGGAGTGCTAACAGGGCATCAACAAGCGCAGTCCATGCGATCATCTCGAAGGAGGCTCATCATGGCTTTCCGTCCGTTGCACGACCGGGTTCTGGTCCGGCGCATCGAAAGCGACACCAAGACCGCCGGGGGCATCATCATTCCGGACACCGCGAAGGAGAAGCCGCAGGAAGGCGAAGTCGTCGCCGTCGGCGGCGGCCAGATCCGCGAGGACGGCTCGGTGCGCGCGCTCGACGTCAAGGCCGGCGACCGCATCCTGTTCGGCAAGTGGTCCGGCACCGAGGTGAAGATCGACGGCGAAGAGCTGCTGATCATGAAGGAAGCCGACATCCTCGGCATCATCGAAGGCGGCGACAAGGCGAAGAAGGCGGCCTGAGCCTTCGGGCGCCGCGTACTTCACTGAGATCCCGTTGGAATAATTTACGAAAAGAGGGAACTGGCCATGGCTGCCAAGGAACTGCGTTTCGACGCCGACGCGCGTGAGAAGATCATCCGCGGCGTCGACATTCTCGCCAATGCCGTGAAGGTGACGCTCGGTCCGAAGGGCCGCAACGTCATCATCGAGAAGTCGTTCGGCTCGCCGCGCATCACCAAGGACGGCGTCAGCGTCGCCAAGGAAATCGAGCTGACCGACAAGTTCGAGAACATGGGCGCCCAGATGGTGCGCGAAGTGGCCTCGAAGACGAACGACCTGGCCGGCGACGGCACCACGACGGCGACCGTGCTCGCCCAGGCGATCGTGCGCGAGGGCATGAAGGCGGTTGCCGCCGGCATGAACCCGATGGACCTGAAGCGCGGCATCGACTTCGCCGTGACGGAAGTGGTCAAGGACCTCAAGGGCCGCGCCAACAAGATCAAGTCGAACGGCGAGGTTGCGCAGGTCGGCACGATCTCCGCGAACGGCGAGGCCGCGATCGGCCAGATGATCGCCGAGGCGATGCAGAAGGTCGGCAACGAGGGCGTCATCACGGTCGAGGAAGCCAAGTCGCTCGAGACCGAGCTCGAGGTCGTCGAGGGCATGCAGTTCGACCGCGGCTACATCTCGCCGTACTTCGTCACCAACGCCGACAAGATGGTGGCGGAACTGGACGAGCCCTACATCCTCATCTTCGAGAAGAAGCTCTCCAACCTGCAGTCCATGCTGCCGATCCTCGAAGCGGTCGTGCAGTCCTCGCGTCCGCTGCTCATCATCGCGGAAGACGTGGAAGGCGAGGCGCTCGCCACGCTGGTCGTCAACAAGCTGCGCGGCGGCCTGAAGATCGCCGCCGTGAAGGCCCCGGGCTTCGGCGACCGCCGCAAGGCCATGCTGCAGGACATCGCGGTCCTGACGGGCGGCCAGGTGATCTCCGAGGACCTCGGCATCAAGCTCGAGAACGTCACGCTCGACATGCTCGGCACCGCCAAGAAGGTCCGCATCACGAAGGACGACACGACGGTCGTCGACGGCGCGGGCTCCAAGGACGACATCCAGGCGCGCGTCTCGCAGATCAAGCAGCAGATCGAAGACACCACGTCCGACTATGACCGTGAGAAGCTGCAGGAGCGTCTGGCCAAGCTCGCCGGCGGCGTCGCGGTGATCCGCGTCGGCGGTGCGTCCGAGACGGAAGTGAAGGAGCGCAAGGACCGCGTCGACGACGCGCTCAACGCGACCCGCGCGGCCGTCGAGGAAGGCATCATCCCGGGCGGCGGCGTGGCCCTGCTCAAGGCGTCCGCCAAGCTCGCCGACCTCAAGAACGACAATCCGGACCAGCAGCGCGGCATCGACATCGTCCGTCATGCGCTGCAGTCCCCGATCCGCCAGATCGCCGCGAACGCCGGCGTCGACGGCTCGGTCGTGGTCGGCAAGGTGCTGGAGTCGAAGGACGACAACTTCGGCTTCGACGCCCAGACGGAGACCTATGTGGACCTCGTGAAGGCCGGCATCATCGACCCGGTCAAGGTGGTGCGCACCGCCCTGCAGGACGCGGGCTCGGTCGCCAGCCTCCTCATCACGACGGAAGCCATGATCGCCGAGAAGCCCAAGAAGGAAGGCGCCGGCGGCGCCCCCGACATGGGTGGCATGGGCGGCATGGGCGGCATGGACTTCTAAGTCCCGCCGGACAGCCCCTGAACGCGCAAAGGGCGGGCCCTCGGGTCCGCCCTTTCTCTTTGCGCCCGTCGCGGCCGGGGTCCGTTCAGACGTTCCCCTCCCACAGGGTCCGCCAGGCGTCGACCATTGCGTCGAGCGAATAGTCGCGTTCGCATTTCTCCCGGTTCGCGGCCCCGATGCGCGCGCGAAGGGCGTCGTCGCCCAGCAGCGTCAGCGCCGCCCGCGCCAGCGCGCCCGCGTCCTTCTCCACCAGATAGGGCCGGTTTTCCGGCGCCACCATCTGCGCGATGTCGCCCACGTCGGTCGTGGCAACGGCGAGCCCGCTCGCCATGGCCTCGAGCACGCTCACGGGCATCTGCTCGGTATCCGAGGACAAGAGGAAAAGGTCGAACGCCCCCACGACGCTCGCCGGATCGGCGACGTAGCCGGTAAAGAACACCCGCGCCTCCACACCAAGTTTGCGCGCCGTTTCCTCGGCGGCTTCGCGCATCTTGCCCTCGCCTGCGATGGCCAGGCGGCAGGGCCGTTCGGCGTTGACCTTCGCGAACGCCTCGACCAGGCGCGGCAGGTTCTTCTCCGGCCGCAGCGCCGCGATGGTGCCGAGCAGCGGCCCCATGGCGGGATCGCCCATCTTCGCCATAAGTTCCGGCGCAGGCGCGCCCGGAAAGCGCGCCACGTCGACCCCGTTGGGGACGAGGCGCAGGCGGGCCTCCGGCAGCCGCCAGACGTCCCGGGCGATCCGGTAGAGCGTGTGCGAGGGCAGAAGCACAGTCTTGCCGCGCAGCGCGATCCGCCGCATCCACACCCGGCGCGGGATCTGCCCCGTCGCCTCCTCCGGCCCGAAGCCGTCCTCGAAATGCAGGTGCGGCACGACGCGCGGCGTGTTCGCCAGCGCCCATTCGATCGAGCCCCAGTTGCAGGTCAGAAGCAGGTCGGGCCGCATCTCCTTCAGCACCGCGCGGAAGCGGCGGCGGTTGCCGAGCGTATCGCCCTTCGCGACCGGCACATCCTTCAGCAACGTCACGTCGAGCGCGGGATCGAGCCGCCCCGCGCACGCATAATCCCCATCCATCGCCAGGATCGAATGCCGAAAGCCCTGCCCCATCGCCTTGGCCAGGCTCAGGAACCGGACTTGCGGACCGCCGACCGCGAATGTCGCGTAAACATGCAGCAGGTGGCGTCGGCCTGTCGTCATTGGGTGGCCAGTCGTCATGCCCCGGGCCGCGGCAGTGCCCGTTCATAGAAGTCCGCCAGTTCCCCGACCGGCGTCCAGCCGAGATCGGCCTTCGCGGCACCGCAATCGAAGATGGCATATAGCCCGCGCGACACCACGTCCCGCCGAGACGGGAATGGAACACGCCGGCCACCCACGCGCTTGATCATCCACTTTCCCACGTCGGTCAGCCACAACCGTGTTGGTGAACCTGAGTGATAAATGAGGGGGCGCCCCGAAACACGGGCATATTCCGCCAGGAACTGGCGCGCCGAGGGGCGGGCATCGCCGACCAGGTTATAGGTCTTGCCGTCGATACCACTCGCCTCCAGCGCCCCAACGATTGCACTCGCGACGTCCTCGGGGAGGATCCAAGGCAGCGGATGGTCACCACGGCTCCAACCGATGCAATGCTGCTCATTGTTGAAGATGCCGAGGCCGCCGTGGAACGGAGACGTGCCCTCGCCGACCACTAGGCCAGGGCGAAGGATGACGACAGGCAGCCCATCTGTCTTGTGTGCTTCCAGCAGCCAGTTGTCGGTTTCCGCCTTTACCCTGGCGTAGTCGTTGCGCGCCTCTGGCCGGGGATCCGACGCAGTATCATCTCGGACAATCCCGGCATCTGGCCCCAGATAAAGCGAAGCGATCGACCCAACGTGCAACAAGCGCTGGACCTTTTTCTCGCGGCAGATGTTGGCGACAGACTGCGCGCTGCCCAGCATCGCCGCACGGATCTGTTCAAGGTTGGAGCCACCGCCGCCGTGGGCGAGATTGACCACGAAACGGGCCGAGCCGACGGCGCGCCTGATGTCGTCGGGGGTCTTCACGTCGCCACGTACGACCCGCACATTGGGATGGGAGAACACGGGGTCGAGATTGATCGTGTTGCGCGCCATCACGCCGACGCGCCAGCCCTTGTCGACCAGCGCGCGCACTGTGTGCGTTCCGATGAAGCCGGTACCGCCGAGTACAGCCACATCCCACTCTTCCGGCCCCTTGTCGGCGGCTGCGGCAGCAGCCGCGGTGGCATCGGGCATGATCTCGTGCGCGATCTCTTCGCATACGCGGACGAGTTCGGCGCCGAATGCGCCGCCGGTTTCCGACGCCTCACCACGTGCGAGACACCCATAGAAATCCGCGACGGAAGAGGCCATGGATTCGAAGAACACGTCCGATCGGCGGGCGAGTTTCACCTGCGACAGGCTGTAGCGCACGGTCCGGCCAACCGTATCCGCGATCATCGCCGACGCCGTACGCACCGCCGTAAGCGGCAGGTCGATCGGCTCCATCCAGCGGGTTCGCCCCGTGACATGGCACTGGCCGCGGTACATGTCGGCAACCGCCACCCCGTCGGCGCCATAGGCCGTCAATTGCCAGACGGGGAAATCGGCCCCCACCTCGAAATGCAGGCTGACGGGGCACCGCTCCGCCTCGAACATCACGTCGGCCTGCCGAAGCAGCGGAACGCCCGCGCCGATTCTGTCAACTCGGCCCGCGCGCGTTACAAAGCTCCCAAGCGGCCCGACCAGGGCCCGGACCTGCGACAACGGATGCACCGCTTGCTCCAGAAGGATGTTCACCGGCTTGCGAAACATCCAGTGGCCGAACTGACGCGAGGCGAGCTGGCGCAAGGGTGCGCGGTAGACACAGGCAACATGGCTGATCGGCCCAATCGCCCCGGACTCCACCAGGGCGCGCAACCTTCTGAACGAGGGGTGGTGCACGAAATTCTGGTTGACAGAGAGCGCTGCGCGACCCGCTTCAGCTGCCTGAATGAGAGCGTCGCACTCCGCGGTCGAGACTGCGAGCGGCTTCTCCACGAGGGTCGGTAGCCCCGCACCCAAGGTGGAAAGCGCGGGCGCGCTATGATGATCGGGCGGCGTCAGGACATGAGCGGCATCGAAACTGCCTGACGCGAGTGCCTCCTCGACATTCGAAAACGCCCCCTCTGCGCCCCACTTGGCCGCGAACGCCTTGCGCGCGCCCTCGGACGGATCCACGGCCGCGGCGATCCGGACCCCCTCGATCCCCTTCAGCGCCTCGGCATGGGCTGCCGCGATGTTTCCTGTTCCGACAATGCACACTCGCCACGTACGCGCCATAAGACCTGCTCGCTCCATTTCCCCGCCTCTGGGTTGTGGCGCACTTTGCGCCCCCCGGCTTACGGTGAGGTAAACTGCGGACGCTATGCCTGGCGCCCAAGCGCTGTGCGGAAGCGGTCGAACACGGGATCGGCGGTATGAAACACCGCTTCCGCCTCGCGGACGACGACCGGGTCGGCGCCGCCCGCGCGCAACACGTCCGCGATGTCAGCCAACGCATCCGCGCGCGCCAGGCCGACGAGACGGCCCTCCCCGCTCGCGATGACCGAGAGACCTGCGGCCTCCAGCTGCGCCAGAAGATCGGCGGACGGGGCGGCCTTCGGCCAGGCCTCGACGATCCGCTCCCTGCGCCCGGTCTCGTCGGCGGCGACGAGGTCGAGGATGCGGGCGAGCGCGGCGAGCGCCCCCTCCCCCCACGCCGCCTTCAGCGACGCGCCGAGCACGGCCTGAGAGCGCAGGATGACCCCGTCGTTCAGGATCTTCAGATTGTTCGCGGCGAGCGTCGCGCCCGTGGAGGTGATGTCGACCACGATCTCCGCGGTGCCGGAGGCGGGCGCACCCTCGGTCGCACCGAGGCTCTCCACGATCCGGTAGTCGGAGACGGCATGGCGCACGAAGAAGCCGTGCGTCAGCTTCAGGTACTTGGTCGCCACGCGCAGCCGCCGCCCATGCCGCGCGCGGTAGCCCGCCGCGACCTCG
>JAJLJT010000174.1:0-16366 GCA_033844555.1 Alphaproteobacteria bacterium
TTGAGGGCGCTGTCGATCTGGCTGAATTTCTCCAGCGCGCGGGGCAGGTCTTCCGGCTTCATGCCGATGCCGGTGTCGATGACCTTGATCTCGAGACCGCGGGTTGCGTCGACGCTCGCCTCCAGCGTCACCGAGCCGCCCGGATTCGTGAACTTGATCGCGTTGGTCAGGAGGTTGAGCAGAACCTGCTTCAGGCGGCGCCCGTCGGCGTGCATGTCGGGCACACCCTCCTCCGCAACGACCCGCAGATGCAGACCCGCGCGCTTGGCGCGCTCCGACAGGAGCGTGTGACAGGACCGCAGCAGGCCGAGCGTGTCGACGTCCTCCTCCTGCAGTTCGAAACGGCCCGCCTCGATCTTCGAGAGGTCGAGAATGTCGTTGATCAGGTCGAGCAGGTGGCGGCCGGAATTGTAGATGTTCTCGATGTATTCGGCGTACTTGTCATTGCCCAGCGGGCCGAGGATCCGGTCCTTCATGATCTCGGAGAAGCCGATGATCGAATTCATCGGCGTGCGCAGCTCATGGCTCATGTTGGCCAGGAATTCCGACTTCGTCTTGTTGGCAAGCTCGGCGGTTTCCTTTGCCACCCGCAGCGCGTGCTGGGCGCGCTTCTGCTCCGTGATGTCGATGATGAACCCCTGCACGAAGCGGGGCCCGATCCCGAGGCGGGCATTGGCGTTCGCCCCGCCCTCGCCCGGCGCGGCGGTGATCGAGTTGCGCACCCACATGATGGAGCCGTCCGCCTTGCGCATCCGGTATTCCCGGACGGCGAAGGACTTTTCGGCGAGATCGTCGAGATTGTAGAGCACGCGGTCCCGGTCGTCGGGATGCACGTGATGCACCCAGAAGCCCTGGCTGTACCATGTCGAGGGCGGGTAGCCGACGACGGATTCGACTTGCGGGCCGATATAGGTGAAGCGCTTGGCCGCGAGGTCGGCCGCCCAGGGAATGACGTTGGTGGATTCCACGAGGTGCTGCAGGCGCCGCTCGTTCTCGGCAAGCTCGCGGCGCTGACTCTCGATCAGTGCGGAGATTTCCTCGTTGCTCCGCTTCAGGGTGCCTGCCTGCGCGGCCATGCGGTGCAGGACAAAGGCGAAGAGGGCGCTTGCCAGGATACCGGCCAGCGCGGCCAAACCGATCACGCCATAATGACGAAGCTGCGGGCTTGCATCGGCCATGACCGAGAGGCGCAGATCGAGGCCGCTGAGCGCGACCGTGTCCTCGTGCAGGACATTGGCGCGGCCAAGCAGCCGCCCGACCGCGCCGGGCTCGCTCAACGCGGCCCCGGCGCGCAGGACGCGAACAGGGTCGAGCGCCCCCTCGACAGGCGCCGAGATGTCGAGTTGCACGCGCGCATCGCCGAGGCCCGCGGGCACGAGACGGTCGAGCGAGGCCTTGTAGGCGACGACGCCCAACGTGTCCTCCACGTCGCGCCCGCGCCCGTTCGCAGGCGCAGCCTCATCCCGCGTGATGGCGCGCATCAGCCAGAAGACGTGGCGCTGGCCGTCGGTGAGCGAGGCCTCGGCGCGGATCGAGCGCGCGCTGAAGACACCGAAGCCAGCCGGCGCGCCCTCCGGGATCAGGACGGAGGCGACAACCTCCCCGGTCTCCACGGCGCGCGCGAGCGCATCGAGCGCGGCAGGCCCGGCGGCCGTGTTCTTCTCGACGAGGCCGTTCTCGATGAGGCGCGCCTCCTCCGCCGACATGGCCGGACGGACGAGATAGCGGATGGGGAAATAGCTGACCGGCGCCTCACGGGCCCCGGCGGGCGGAAATTCCGCCTGATAATAGGCAAGCCCCGCGGAATGGGCGGTCGCCTCGAACACGGCTTCGTCGGCGTCGCTCATGCGCGGCATGAACACGGCCAGTTCGAGAAAGGGGCGGCCGATCATCGGCGGGATGGCCATGGCGCGGAACATGTCCGGGGAAATCGCGCGTGTCCCGGGCGTGCGGCTGTTCTGGTTGTCGAGAACGGCCGCGCGCGTCAGACCCGCCATGTCGGCGAGCCCAGCCTCGATCGCGGCGAGATCCTGTGCGACGCGCGAGGCCGCGTCCTCAGCACGGGTGGCGGCATCGTCCCGCACCGAGGAGATGACCGCGTACGCCGCGGCAACCGTCAGGCCCACGGTGACGAGCGCGCCGATCAGCACGCTCTGCACCAGACCGCTCGCGGCAGCTTTCCGGGATGCCTTCACCCGGGATCCCGGCTTCTTCTTCGACACCAATCTGGTTCTCCGGCACTGACACCGCGAGACATCGCGACCCTTCGGAGAGTCAGCTTGGCCTTCACGTGGTAAAAATGCCGTAAATCCGCATAAAATTTGGTGGAAAATGCCGAGGGCCCCCGATCTGTGCCGGAGGCCCTCGCCGGCGGGGCCGTTCGGGGGATGAGGGACAATCCGGCCCCGGCCGGTACAGGGGGGTCGTGCGAGGCCCCTGTCGTTCCTGTTACGCGCGGCGCGCGGCATCGGATCACTCGCAGGCCGCGCGCGCGGACGCACACTCCGCCAGCATCGCCGACAGAAGCGCGACGAGGCGCCCCGGCCTGACAGCCCACGGCCGGCGCCGCGCGCGGCGCGCGTGCTGAAGGACGGCAGCCTCGATCGCATCGGCGACGCACTCCGCAGACAGCGCCGGATCGGCGTAACCCGTGCCAAGCAGGGCGGCCGCATGGCGTGCCCGGTCGTAGCGCCGGGCGCCGGCACGCGCGGCACGCCAGACAACCGGCGAGAGGGGACCGGTCAGGGCCTGGATCCGCGCACGCACGGGGCAGGCATCCGCCGCCCCGCGGGAGGCCGAGGCAGAAGACGGGACGGTGGCCGGGACTGCGGCCGGGACGGCAGGGCACATGACGGGACACTCCGGACAGGGATCGGCTGCCCGGAATTCTGCCCCCGCCAGAACCAGCGGGGATAAGTTTTTTACGACTTACGTAAATTGGACGCCGCACCTGGCCTGGCGCGCCCAGCAGCGCTCAGAAGTACCGCACCGACATCACCACGGGCGCAACCCAGCGCACCTTGTCCGCCTCCAGCACGCGCGACAGGTCAAGCGAAACGAGAACATGACCGCCCCGGGGCTCGGACCGCGGCACGACCCGCACGAGCTGACAGCTCCCATCTCCCAACTCCACAAGCGCGTCACGGCCCGCAACCCGCCCCACATCCGGGTCGTCGCGCCGGTCGGCCACCAGCACCTCCCCCGCGCGATACCCGCCAATCGCGTGCAGCAGACGGACGGCGACCGGCCGGGCGACGGGAAACGCGATTTCGATGTCGCCGAGAGGCCCATCCTCGACCAGACCCGTCGCGCCGACATGACCGAGCAGGGGTGTCGCGGAGCCCCGCACGGCCGGACTGTCGATCAGGTCGGTCGGATGAACCTCGAGCGCGTCCGCGATGCGGTTCAGCCAGTCGAGCGACAAGGTCATGTGACCGGTCTCGAGCCGGCTGACGCTTTGCGGCGTCGTGCCGATACGGTCGGCCAGCTCCCGCAGCTTCAGGCCGCGCAGCTTCCGGAAATGGCGAATGCGATTGGTCACGGTGGCCCCCGGCACGAGAGTTCGGTTAAGCGTGATTTACGATAAGAGGAAACTTTCGTCAAGTGAGTTTACTTATTTCGCACAATTGTCTTGACTCTCCCGCACACTCCAACTAGGTCCGAGGCTCCAATGTACGTATTCCGTACACGTACGGGAGGAGAACCTTCTTGCCTGATCGCACCCCGCCCCAATCCCTGTGCGTTTCCATCAAGACCGGCGGCGCCGACCCGGTCCCCGGCCTCTTCCGCATCGTCAGCGACACCTTCAGCGTTCCAGAACGGGAATTGCGCGCGGCAAGCCGCCGGACAGCCCGGGTGGCCAGCGCGCGGCAGGTGTGCATGTACCTGATGAACGTCGCGCTTGGCATGACCTTCGTGGACATCGGCCGCGCCCTGGGACGCGACCGCACCACGGCGGCCCATGCTGCCCGCCGCGTCGAGGAGCGGCGCGACGATCCCGCCTTCGACGCCCTGCTCGACCGCCTAGAACGACGCCTCGCCCCCGGAGCCACGCGATGACACAGACCAGCCCGCTACCGATCTGCACACCGTTGCGCGCACTCGCCCGCAAGACCGATGCACACGGCAAACCGTTCCTCGACCCCTGCGAAATCGAGGCCGGTGAGCGTTTCGCGTTCGATTTCCTCACCGCCGCGCGGGGACCCCGCGTGACACAGGCATGGCCCGCCGCCCCTGCGGCGGCCGGACGGCGCGGACCGCCGGAGGCGCCCGCGATGACACGGGAAGCGGCGGCACGGGCGCGGCTCGGCAAGGCGCTGCAATTGCTTGGCCCCGGCCTCGGCGACATCGTTCTTGCCGTGTGCGGCCAGGAGGAGGGCCTGGCGAGCGCCGAGGAACGGCTCGGCTGGCCACGGCGCTCCGCCAAGTTGGTGCTGAAGCTCGCCTTGGCGCGGCTCGCCCGGCACTATGGCCTGGCAATGCGCGCACCCGGCCCGGCCCCCGCGGCGCCGATGCAGACAGACCGCGCCCGGCCATGATCTGGCACGGACCTTGCGAAGACTGGCGGGTATCCCGGCCCCGCCAGCGGGCCTGTCCCAGTTGCGTTTGCGAGGTTGCGTCATGCGAAACACCATCACCCACCCCGCGCCGGGTAGCGCGGACGGAAACGGCGGCCAGCGCGCGGGCACGATCGGCCGCCGCACCTTCCTGCGTGGTCTCGGCGGACTGGCCGCCGCCGCCGCGCTGAATGGAGTCCCCGCGGGCGTCGCGGAGGCCGCAGGGGGCGTGCGCCGGTTGCGGCTCTACAACGCCCGCACCGGCGAGACGGCGGACACGGTCTATATGGAGAACGGCGTCTATGTTCCGGAAGCCCTCGGCGAGATCGACTTCCTGCTGCGCGACGTGCGCACCGAGGAGATCGTCGCCGTGGATTCCCGCATCGTCGATCTGATGTGGAACATCCAGCGCCTGCTCGATACGCCCGAACCGCTCGGCATCACCTCCGGCTACCGCTCGCCGGCGACCAACCGCCGGCTTGTCGGCCAGGGCGCGGCGCGCAACAGCCTGCACATGGAAGGCATGGCGGTCGATGTGTTCTCCCGCAGCCGCAGCGCCCGGCAGATCGCCGCGGCGGCGCGGAAGATGGCGCAAGGCGGCGTCGGCGAGTACCGCAACCGGAACTTCGTGCACCTCGACGTCGGTCCTGTCCGCACCTGGACACGGGCCTAGCCCGGCACGCGCCCTTATTGACAAGCGTTCGCCCGCCGCCCATGACACTCGTGCGGCGGTGGGAGGACGACGAATGCCCGAGACAGCAGACGCGCGGCGGCGCCTGATCGTCGCGATCGACGTACCCGAGATCGAAACGGCACGCAGCCTGTGCGCGCGGCTGAAGGGTCACGTCGGCACGTTCAAGATCGGACTCGGCCTGGTTCCGATCGGCGGGGTCGAACTGGCGCGGGACCTGGCGGCGGACGGCTTCGGCGTCTTCCTCGACATGAAGCTGTTCGACATCCATCAGACGGTGCACGAGGCGACGGCGCGGATCGCCGACATGGGGGTCGAGATCCTGACGCTGCAGGGCGACCCGCACGTGGTGCGCGCGGCGGTGGCGGGACGGGCATCGAGCGGACGGACGGACCTGAAACTCTTTCCCATCACGGTGCTGACGAGCCTCGACCAAAGCGACATCGCGGAGATCGGCTTTGCCGAACCTTTGGCCGACCTCGCGTTGCGCCGGGCACGCGCATCCGCCGAGGCCGGCGCCGACGGCGTCATCGCGAGCGGTCACGAAGCCGCCCGGATCAAGGCCGCGACGCCCGCGGGCTTCGAGGTGATCACGCCCGGCATCCGCCCGGCCGGCAGCGGCACCCAGGACCAGAAACGCGTGATGACGCCCGCGCGTGCGATTGCAGCGGGCGCGGACCGCCTGGTCATCGGCCGCCCGATCACTGCCGCCGCCGATCCGGCCGCCGCCGCCGACGCGATCTGCGCCGAGATCGCAGAGGCGCTCAGGGCACCGGCGGACTGAGGGTCACGGCATGGACATCCGGCACGTCACATTGCAGTCCCCCACGGACATCGGCGCAGGCGCGGTCGACGCGCTGCCCAGGGTGGCGGCCGCCGCGGGCTTCACCCGCCCGCTCATGATCGTCTGCGGCGCCACGACGACCTTCGGCCTGCTGCACCGGATGCGCGCGATGCCCGCCCCGCCCGGCCGCGCGGTTCCGTTCGAGGTCCGCCGGACCGTGGCGCACGAGGACACGATCGCCGAGGCGCTGTCGCTTTTCAACGACATGTCCTGCGACAGCGTCATCGCCGCGGGATCGGGGGCCGCGCTCGACACCGCGCGGGCGGTGGCGATGCTGGCGGGGACCACGGCCCCGCTCGCCGCGGTGGCGGAGCGTCCCGCGCTGGTCCGCACCGCGAAGCCCTGGATCGCCATCGTCCCGGCCCCGGCCTGCATGACGCCGCTGTCCGACCGGATCGTCGCCGACGTGCGCGGCGAGGTGGGCCACGCGCCGCAGCGCCTCGCCATCGACGCGACGCGCGCCCGGCCCGCGCACATCCTGTGCGATACCGAGTGCATGCTGGCCCTCTCGCCGCCGGCGCTCGCCGCGGGCCTGTTCGCCGCGCTGATGCAGGCGGCCGAGACGCTGGCCGAACCGGATGCGCCGCACGCCAATCGGGCGCTCGCGGCGCAGGCCGTCCGCATGATCGCCGGGCCCGGCGGACTGCTGGGGAACGCGGGTGCGCTCACCGAGCCGGAGTTGGCCCCTTCCCGCATCGCGCTCTTCGAGGCCGCGGGCATGGCCGCGCTGGCGCGCAGCGGACGCCCCATCGGTGCAGCCTCCGCCCTCACGCTGGCCCTCACCGGCCTGCAAGGGGTGCGTCACGGACCCATCGCGGCAGCGCTCTTGCCGGCCTGGCTGGAGACGCATGCGCGGGCTGACGCGCTGGACGCGGCACTGTCCCCGCTGGTCGACAAGGGCCGCGCGGCATCGGTTGCACAGGCGCTCACCGCGCGGCGCGATGCCGCGGGCCTGGCTCCCACCGTCCGGGAATTGGGGATCGAGAGCGCGGCGGGCGCAGACGCCCGGGCGGACGCGCTGGCCGGCGAGGACGCCGCCGGGGATATCGCGGTGCTGATGCGGCGCGCAGGACTGACGGAGACCGGGACATGAGTGCGACGGACACCCGCCCCGCCCCGCTGCCGCGTTCCGCCTTCGGGCATTTCACGCGGATCGAGACACGCTGGGCCGACAACGACGTCTACGGACACGTCAACAACGTGACCTACTATGCCTTCTTCGACACCGCCGTGAACCGCTACCTGATCGAGACGGGCGCGCTGGACCTGGAGAAGAGCGCGGAAATCGGCCTCGTCGTGGAGACGCGGTGCAACTATTTCGCGCCGCTGTCGTTCCCGGAGCCGGTGGAAGCCGCCATCGCGGTGGAGCGTCTCGGCGGAAGCTCGATCACCTATCGCATCGGGATCTTTGCCGAAGGCGCGCAGGAAACCGCGGCGCACGGCCGCTTCGTCCACGTCTATGTGGACCGCGAGACGCGCCGCCCCGTGCCGGTTCCCGACGCCGTGCGCAAGGCCGTCGCCCCGCTGGTCGCGGCTGGCTGACCCACGCGCCGGAAACGGGCGTTCACATTTTCGTGTGCCGCCTGCCGCCGCCCCCTTTAAAGGCGGCTCAGGAGAACATATGTGAACATCAGCCGGATGCCCCCCTTTCCGGCAAAGTCCGGCGGCGCGCCCGATCCCCCCGCAAACCCCGCGTGGCGCGCCGCCGGCACCCCTTTCCCGAAAGCCGGTTCAGCGCGGATCGCGCACCAGTCTGGCGGTCTGCTCGCCAAGCCCGGAGATGCCGAGGCGCACCGTGTCGCCCGGCTTGTAGAACACCTGCGGAGTGCGCCCGACGCCCACGCCGGGGGGCGTGCCCGTGGCGATCACGTCGCCGGGCTGCAAGGTCATGAAGCGGGAGATGTGCGCGACGACCTCGGCCACGCCGAAGATCATGGTCGCGGTGTTGCCGTCCTGCATGCGCGTGCCGTTCACCTCGAGCCAGATGTCGAGCGCCTGCGGATCGGGCACCTCGTCCGCGGTGACGAGCCACGGGCCGACGGGTCCGAAGGTGTCGGAGGACTTCGCCTTCACCCATTGCCCGCCCTCGTTCTGCTGCCAGTCCCGCTCCGACACGTCCTGCACGAGGGTGTAGCCCGCGACGTGCGCGAGCGCGTCCCCCGGCGCAACGAACCGCGCGGGCGCGCCGATCACGATGCCAAGCTCGACCTCCCAGTCGGTCTTCTCCGAGCCCGGCGGAATGAGGATGTCGTCGTTCGGCCCGCAGATCGAGGAGGTCGCCTTCATGAACACCACGGGCTTGTCGGGGCGCGGCAGGTTCATCTCGTCGGCATGGTCGGCGTAGTTGAGGCCGATGCAGACGAGCTTGCCCACATTCGCGACAGGCGCGCCGAGGCGCGGGGCGCCCTCGACCGCGGGCAGCGTCGCCGGGTCGATGCCGCGCAACATCTCCAGCGCCGCCGGGAGGAGCCAGCGGCCGCCCACGTCGTCGATCACGCCGGAGAGATCGCGCACGCGCCCGCCCGCATCGAGAAGCCCCGGACGCTCGCGCCCGGCCTCGCCGTACCGCACCAGTTTCATGGACCGCTGCCCCCTTGTTGCCTGTTCTTGTGTCGCCGAGGCGGACCCGCGAAATGAGCGCGGAAGCGGTGCGTGCGTCAAGTGCTTGCCCGCGCACGGCGGCGGGGGCATGGTGGGCGCGAGGGACACGGTACCGGCAAGGAGAGGCACGCGAAATGCCCGTCTACGCGCTTGGCGACAAGACACCGAAACTGCCCGCGAGCGGCAATTGCTTCATCGCGCCGTCGGCGGACGTGATCGGTCTCGTGGAACTGCGCGAGGGCGCGAGCGTCTGGTTCAACTGCACGCTGCGCGGCGACAACGACTGGATCGTGCTGGGCGAGGACGTGAACATCCAGGACAACACGGTCTGCCACACGGACCAGGGCTATCCGATCGAACTTGCCCGCGGCGTGACCGTCGGACATTCGGTGACGCTGCACTCCTGCAAGGTCGGGGAATACAGCCTGATCGGCATGGGCGCGACGCTGCTTTCCGGCAGCGTGATCGGCACGAACTGCCTGATCGCTGCGGGCGCGCTCATCAAGGAAGGCCAGGAGATCCCCGACAATTCGCTGGTCGTCGGCGCGCCGGGCAAGGTCGTGCGCCAGCTCGACGACAAGGCGGCCGCCATGATGCGCAAGAGCGCGGAAGGCTACCGCATGAACGGCCAGCGGTCCCGGGAGCAATTGCGTGAGCTGTAGGTTCGCCTTCTCGACCCCGGCAGGTGCGGCGCGCCTGCTGGCCGCGGCCTTCGCGCTTGCCAGCCTGCTGATGCTTGCGGGGACGGCGCGGGCGCAGGACGACGCAGCCCTCGTCGGCGTCTTCGTCGGCGTGGACACGGCCGACGGTGCGGGCCTGCTGATCGAACGGGCGGCGGAGGGCGGCTATCGCGGCCGCTTCCTGAGCCCGGACCAGGTGCTTTACGAGATTTCCGGGAATATCGAGAACGGCGTGCTGCGCCTGCGCGCGGTGGCCGAAACGAAGATGGCCTATTTGCGGATCCAGCCGGTCAGCGTCGGCCTCGTGATGGCGATGATCCCGGTGGAGGGGACGGTGCCGCCGGACGAAACGCCAGCCCCGTCGCAACTGGGCCGCGCGGTGCAATACGCCTTCGTGCGCGAAGGGACGAAGCTGCCGAACCTGCCCGGGCGCATCCGACCGGCGCCGGATGCGAACACGCGCTATCTCTCGACGCTGACCTTCCTCGACAATTACCCCTACTGGCCGGCGGACGGCGTCGTGCGCGGCTTCGCGCTGATCCCGGCCAACCATGTGGCGATGATCCGCATGTTTCCGCGCGTCCAGGCGGACCTGTTCTGGAAGATGTGCGATGCAGGCGGCCTCAATCCGCAACTCAAGCGCGAGGTCGACGCCGCGGGCACGAGCTGCGAGGAGGTGCGCACGGCTTTCGCGGGCTTCCAGGCGAAGGGCACGTTCGACGACTTCAAGGCGGACGTCGAGGCCGATACGGTCACGTTGCGCGATGCCATCGCCTGCGGCCAGGGCATGAAGGCGCGCCAGCGCTGCCAGGCGATCAGCCAGATCCTTGCAGAGGCGGCGCTGAACGCGCCGAGCGTCGGCAAGATCCTCCAGGAATACCGGTGAGGCGGACGGCTCAGGCCTCTTCGAGCCAATGCTCGAAGATCTCGATCTCCAGCGTGTCCGCAGGGTTCTCGCCGTATCCCGGCCAGAGGTCGGGCTGGTGGAGCCGCACGCGGTAGATCGGGCGGTCGGGCCCCTCGCGGTAGATCGCGGCAAGCTCCGGCTCCTGGAAGCCCATGCACACCCGCTCCACCGTGCCCACCCGGCCCTTGGCATAGGCCGGAACCCGGTGATGCACGGGCGGGTTCATGTCGCGGATGCGCACGCGCGCGCCGACGGGAAAGCGGGGGTGGGCCGGCCGCGGCGACGGCATGTCAGCCCCCCTGCCCCGGCTTCGATTTCATCGCCGCGATGCGGGCGTCGATTTCCTCGTTCGTGAGCACGCCCTTGTTGACGAGCATCCGGCGGAAGGACTTCGCCCACCGCTCGAAATAGCCGAGCGTCTCGTAATCCTCGGGCGTCAGCGCCTCGATCCCGGCACGGATCTCCGCGAAGTCGAGGAGAATCCCCTTGCTCATCAGCAGGCGCGACATGGCGTCGACCCGCCGCTCCCAATAGGGCAGATCGTGCTCCTCGCGGTCGATCAGGCCGCCGTGCGCACCGATCCGGCCCGCGAGATCGTGCGGCCCGTTCGGCGCGAAGGGGAGATCGTCGCTCATGGTGCGAGCATGGCGTGCGGCGGACCCGTCTGGCAAGGGGGCAGCGGACAGGCTAGGGTCGATGCCATTGGGGACAAGGAGCTGCCCGCGAACGAGGCGGCCACCTGTGGGATGCCGCACCGATGGGCGAAGACCTGCTCAATGCCTTCGTGACGCTGTTCGTGATCATCGATCCGATCGGTCTCGTGCCTGTGTTCATCGCGCTGACCAGCGATCTCGGGGCGCGCGACCGGCGCACGGTCGCGACGAAGGCGGTGGCGATCGCTGCCGGGCTGCTCCTGCTTTTCGCGCTGGGCGGTCACGCGGTCCTGGGTTTCCTCGGCATCTCGTTCTCGGCGTTCCGGATCGCGGGCGGACTGCTGCTGCTCGCCACGGCGTTCGAGATGGTGTTCGAACGGCGCGCCGAGCGGCGCGACCAGCAGGCCGCGAGCGCCGAGCACCATGCCGCGCGCCTCAACGAGATCGCGGTATTTCCGCTGGCGATCCCGCTGCTGGCAGGTCCGGGGGCGATCACGTCCATGATCCTGCTGATGGGCCGGGCGGAAGGAGAGCCTGCCGAACAGGCCGGCGTCCTGGGCGTCGCGGCGGCGGTGCTCGCGATCACCTATGTGCTGTTTCTGCTGTCGGGCCCGGTCGCGCGGCTGCTCGGCAAGACCGGGGTGATCGTGACCTCGCGGGTTCTGGGCGTGCTGCTGGCGGCGCTGGCCGTGCAATACGTGATCGACGGCGTGAAGACGGTGCTGGCGGGCTGACGGCGCGCGCTCAGGCGGTCTTGCGGGCCGCCCCCTCATGCGCGCGGACAAGGCGGGAGACCGGCTCGGGCTGGGCGAACAGGAACCCTTGGGCGAAATCGACACCAAGCTCGCGCAGCACGTCGCGCTCCGCCCCGGTCTCGACATGCTCGGCGATGGTGCGCACGCCCAGGGTGCGGGCGAGCGAGACCAGCGAGCCGACCACCTCCCGGTCGCGCGCGCCACGGGCGAGCCCGCGCACGAACCCGCCCTCGATCTTGATGAAGTCGACGTCGAAGGCCTTCAGGCAGCCGAAGGAGCCCGCGTCGGCGCCGAAATCGTCGAGGCAGATGCCGAAGCCCAGCGCGCGAATGTCGCGCAGCACCGCGCCCACATGATCCCGGTCGTCGATGGCCGCGGAGTCCGTCAACTCGAAGACGAGCCGGTCGCCCAGCCCCGGATGATCCTTCAGCAGGTCCATCAGCATGCCGACGAACATGTCGCTGCGCAGCGAATGGCCCGAGACGTTGACCGAGAGGCGCACCGTCTCCCCGCCCGCCTGGCGCGGCAGGAAGCGGGTCAGCAGGTCGATCGCGGACTCGGCGATGGCGAGATCCAGATCCTCGATGATGCCCACGTCCTCGGCGAAGCTGACCATCTCGTGCGTGTCGTCGCCGCGCAGGAAGCGGGACAGGATTTCATAGTGGTGGGTCTCCCCGGTCTTCAGGTCGACAATCGGGTGGCAGACGAGACGGATCTGCTTGTCACGGACCGCCGCCTTGAAATCGGCGATGCGGGCGAGCGTCGTCTGCATCATGCGCTGCGCGGTTCCCGCGAGCGACAAGGCGCCCTCGCCCGCCTCCTGCCGGTCGGCAGGCGCCGTGGCGGTCACAGGGCGGGCGGCGGCGCCTCCGCCGGACAGGCACAGGCAGATGCGATCCTCGCGCGGGGGCATCCGGCAGCCGCCGAGCGTCGCGACCATCGCAGGCCCGCCGGCGCGCAGCCCCGTACGGTCGAGCTGCACCGGGAACGGACCGAACCGCTCCCCCACCTGGAGGCTGGCGAGCGTGGCCCGCGCCATGCCCCGGTCGGCGGCGGCGAGCAGGTCGGGAAAGGCGTGCCCCACCAGCGCCTCGGCCTCGCAGCCGAACAGCCGCTGCGTCGCGCCGAGCGCGTAGGTGACGCGGTGCGCGCTGTCGAGTTCGATCAGAAGGTCGGCGCTGGCGAAGGCAAACGCCAGAAAGCGGTCGCGTTGCAGGCGCATGTCCTCGCGCACGCTCGCCGCCGCATCCTGCCCCTTGCGTGCCGCACCCGCCATGGTATCGCCCTTCCCATCGACACAACCCCGGCCAGGATGGCCGTCCGCCGCCGATGCTGGGGCCAAACGTTTAATTCTTCGTGGAATTGGGCCGCGCGGCCTCCAGACCGTTGAGATCCTCGAGCGCCAGGAGCGTCGCCGAATGGTCGAGATCCCCGCCGCCGCGCGCGACGAGCCGGGCATAGAGATCGCGCGCCGCCTCGACCGCGGGCAGCTTCAGCCCCAGCTCCGCCGCCGTGGCCAGAACCGTGTCCATGTCCTTGAGCTGGATCGAGGCCCGCCCGCCGGGACGAAAATCGCGCGCGAGCATCTTCGCACCATGCAGGTCCAGCACCCGGCTTTCGGCGAAACCGCCGCGGATCGCGTCGCGCACCGCCGCGGGGTCGGCGCCGCCGGCACGCGCCAGCACCAGCGCCTCGGCCACCACGGTCAGCGTCACGCCGACGATGGCCTGGTTGGCGAGCTTGGCGAGCTGCCCCGCGCCCGCCGGTCCGACATGCGTCCAGCGCCCGAGGGCAGAGAGCGCGTCCGCCGCGCGCGCGACGAGGTCCGGGGGTCCGCCCGCCATGATGGCGAGCGTGCCGGCCTCCGCCCCCGGCACGCCGCCCGAGACGGGCGCATCCACGTGCCCCACGCCGCTTTCGGCGAGACGGCCCGCATGCTCGCGCGCGGTGCCGGGCGGGATGGAGGACATGTCGACGACGAGCGCGCCGGGGTCGAGCGCGCCGGCCGCCCCCGCCGCCTCGTCGAACAGGACGGCTGCGACGGCCTGTCCGTTCTCCAGCATGGTGACGACGAGACCGGCACCGGCCACCGCGTCGCGCACGGTGGCGGCGACGCGCGCGCCGTCGTCTGCCAGCGCCACCGCCTTCGCGGGCGTACGGTTCCAAACCGTCACCTGGCGGCCTGCCCCCAGCAGGCGCCGCGCCATCGGCGCCCCCATCAGCCCTGTCCCTAGAACCGCAATCTTCATCCTGCCCGCCCCCTGCCTGCCCGCCGTCTGCGGGTCTCCCCGCAACCCTGCCATGCGGGCACGCCGCCTCGCCAGCGGCAATCGGGGCGGGCTAAGTCCCTCCGGTGACCATCGAACCAGAGATCCCCGGGACGGATGCAGTCCGGCGCGCCGAAGCCGCCCGCACGGCCGCGGCCGCGGACCATCGCGAGCGGCTGGTCGCCATCGGGCAGATGTGCCTCGCGGTATTCCTGTTTTCCGGCCTCGACGCCACGGCCAAGGTGCTCGTCTATCCTGGCGGCGGCTTCTTCGAGGAGACGCTGCCGCCCGCGCAGGTCGTGTGGATGCGCTTCACGGTCCACATCGTGCTCGCCGCGATGATCCTGGGTGTCAGCAGCGGCCGGTCCTTCCTGCAGGCGCGCCATCCGTGGCTTCAACTCCTGCGGTCGTGCTTCATGCTGGGCGCGACCTTCTTCAACTTCCAGGCCGTGCAATATCTGCAGCTGTCGCAGACGGTGTCGATCTTCTTCGCCGCGCCGCTGCTGGTGGCCGCGCTCTCCGGCCCCATCCTCGGCGAATGGATCGGTCCGCGCCGCCTGATGGCGGTCGTCACGGGCTTCATCGGCGTGCTGATCGTCGCGCGGCCGGGAACCGAAGGCATGCACTGGGCCATGCTGTTCTCCCTCGGCGCTGCGCTCTCGCTGACCTGCTACAACATCGCGACGCGCTGGCTCGTCGGGCGGGACACGACGGAGGTCACCTTCTTCTACTCCGCGCTGGCGGGCATGGTGCTCTTCGCGCCGGTGGGCCTCGGCGCATGGCAGACACCGGAGAGCCCGCTGCAATGGGGTCTGCTGATGGTGCCGGGCGTTCTCGGCATGACAGGACACTACATCTACATCCTGGCGCACCGGCACGTGCCCGCGCCGATCATCGCGCCCTACATGTACAGCCAGATCGTCTGGATGATCGCGCTGGGCTTTTTCCTGTTCGGCGACGTGCCGGACGCCTGGACCGCGGTCGGCGCGAGCGTGATCGTTGCGAGCGGCCTCTACCTGCTGCACCGGTCGCGCGACCCGATGGGCCGGCGGCGCTGACCCCCTCTTGCCGAAACGCGAACGCGGGGCCATTTCTGCTGAGCCGTTTGCCGCCCACGGACATGCAGGGCGGTTTGGGGTTACCATCACAATGCTGAGGATCCTGATTGCCGCGAGCCTGCTCACGGGGCTGACGCTCGCGCACGCCCATGCCGCCACCCGCTCCAACATCAACGTGCCCACGTCCGGGCCGCAATGCACGCAGGCGGTCACGGACGCCCGCGCCATGCTGACGGGCGCAGCCGTGGCGGAGAAGACCCGCACGAGCGCGGCCCAGCGCATCGACACCGCGGAAGCGAACTGCAAGTCCGGCGACTTTGCCGCCGCCGACCGCGACCTCACCGTCGCGCGGACGCTGCTTGCGGGCGAATAGGCCCGCACGCCGAGGGTGACACAGGAACCGCGCCTGGCCCGTTCCGCGCGATAGACGGGCCGGGCGCGGTTTCCTATTCTCGCGCCAGCGATTCGGGATCGGCAGAAGGCAGTCAGCGCCATGAGTACGGACCCCGCCCACCGCCTTCCGCAGAAGCCCACGGGGCCGCGCAGGCTGCTCAATTCTCTCGGCTACTCGATCAAGGGCCTGCGCTATGCCGTCCGCCGGGAGCCGGCGTTCCAGCAGCAGCTGATGCTGTTCGCCGCGGCCTATCCCGCCGCGCTGTGGCTGACCGAGGACCTGGTGCACTTCTTCGTGCTGATGGCGCCGCTGATCCTTGCCATCGTGGTCGAGCTTCTGAACACGGCGATCGAATGCCTGGCCGACCAGATCGACCGGGAGAAGCAGATCCTGCTCGGCGCGGCAAAGGACCTCGGCTCGGCGGCGGTGTTCATCTGCCTGCTGAGCGCGGGCGTCTTCTGGACCTATATCCTGGCCGAGCGGTTCCTCTGACGCGCTCCTGCACAGGAGCCCCCTTCAGGCGCCGCCCTTCCGGCGCCCCCCCCTTCAGGCACCCGTGTAGATCCGCGCGATCTCGGCGTGCCGGCGCGTTGCGATCTGGGCGCGCTTGCGCTTCAGGGTCGGCGTGTACTCGCCCGTTTCCACCGACATCGGCTCGCTCAGAACCTCGAACTTCTTGACCTGCTCCCACGGCGGCAGGCCCGCGTTCGCCGCGTCCACCGCGTCTTGCAGGATGGCGCGCACCTCCTCCTGCGACGGTTCGTGCCCCAGCCGGTCGCGGATCGCCTCGACCAGCGGGAAGATGAGCGCGCCGGTGAACTTCTGCCCGTTGCCGACGATCACCACCTGTTCGATGACCGGGTGGCAGATCAGGCGGTTCTCGATGGGCGCGGGCGCGACGTACTTGCCGGTCGAGAGCTTGAACAGCTCCTTCTTGCGGTCGGTGATGTAGAGGAAGCC
>JAJLJT010000175.1:0-12136 GCA_033844555.1 Alphaproteobacteria bacterium
GGGCGGCTCGGTGACGCTGGAGGCGAGCGTCGACGCAACCCGCGGTCTCGAGATCAAGGTCATCGACACCGGCATCGGCATGAAGCCGGAAGACCTGCCCCGCGCGCTGGAGAAATTCAGCCAGATCGACAGCGCCCTCAATCGCCAGCACGACGGTACGGGGCTCGGCCTGCCGATCGCCAAGTCCCTGATGGAGCTGCACGGCGGGGGGCTCGAGCTGCAGTCGAAGCATGGCCACGGCACCACCGTGACCATCTGGATTCCCCCGCGCCGTCTGCTGAAGCCGCGCGATGGCGCGGACGGCACGCAGCAGCCGCCGGCGCGCGCCCAGCGGGGCCGCAAGGTCGCCTGAAACCGGGCAGGGTTACTCTTGCGATCGCGTCGCGTCGCAACGGGAGCCCCCCGGGCGGGATTCCGGCCAGCGTCCCGGCGCGATGGACACGCGCGACGAGCACGCCTTCTCCCTCATCCTGAGATAGCGCCCGCTCTACGCGTGCCGGGCCGCGTGTCCTAGAGCAGCAGCAAGGCCACAGACGTCAGCAGCGCGGCAAGCGCCATGACCGCAAGGTCGGCGGGCATCAGCAGCGGGGCAGGGCGGTGCGGTCCGGTCATGCCGGCCATCATGGTGCGGGGACGGTTGGCAAATCCTGAACGGCGCGGCGCGCCCGTGACGGCGATCAGGCGACCTGCGCGGCGTCCGGCGCGCGCACCGCATGGATCGCGGGCAATGTCACGGTGACGCGCGTTCCCGCACCGACTGCGCTTTCCAGCGCGATGCTCCCGCCATGCAGTTCGGCGAGCGCGCGCGCGACCGCGAGGCCGAGGCCCGCGCCGTCGCCGGTACGCACATAGCTCTGTTCGCTCACCTGTTCGAACGGGCGGCCGAGCCGGGCCAGCGCATCCTCGGGAATGCCGACGCCCGTGTCGGCCACGGTGATCGCGCACTGGCCGCCTTCCACGCGGGCCTCGATCCGCACGCTGCCGCCGCGATGGGTGTACTTCAGCGCGTTCGAGACGAGGTTGAGGAGGATCTGTTTCACCGCCAGCTTGTCGCCGGAGATCCGCGGCAGCGCGTCCATGGTCTCCATCGTCAGCGCGATGCCGCGGTCGTTCGCGGTGTAGGACATCTCGGACACGACGTCGCCGATCAGCGGCGAGAGGTCGAGACGTTCCGGCGTCAGAGTGTGGCGCCCCCTCTCGATCCGCGACATGTCGAGAACGTTCGCGACGGCGTCGAGCAGGTGCCGCCCGCTCTCGTTGATCATCGCCGCGTACTCGCGGTAGCGCGGCGCGCCCAGCTTGCCGAACAGCTCGTCCCGCATCACCTCCGAGAAGCCGATGATCGCGTTGAGCGGCGTGCGCAGTTCGTGGCTCATGTGCGACAGGAACCGGGCCTTGGCGCGGTTGGCCGCTTCCGCCGCGTCGCGCGCCTCGATCAGGTGCTGTTCGTAGGCGTGGCGCAGCGTGATGTCGCGCGTCGCCACGATGAACTCCCGCAGGCGGCCGGGGGCGGGACCGAGCACGGGGCGGATATGGCTTTCCGTCCAGATCTCCGTGCCGTCGCCCTTCAGCATCCGGCAGACGACGGTCGTATCCTCGCCGAGATAGGCGGCCCGCGCGAAGGCGGTCTGCAGCCGCTCAACCTCCTCCGGCGCGGCATGGTCGGCGAGCCGGGTGCCCGCCAGCGCTTCCGGCGAGGCGCCGAGCAGGGCGCGCGCGGCGGGCGAGGCATAGGTGATGCGGCCGTCCGGTCCCTGCCGGACGATCAGGTCGGCGACATGGTCGACCAGGAAATGATCGAGCGGCTGCCGGGCCCGCGCCGCCGCCTGCGCGTGCCGCACCGCGCTCACGGTCGCGAGGAACAGGAGGCCCGCATAGACCGTCGCCGCCGCCAGCGCGAGGCCAACCGCCGCGAGCCCCCGGCCCTCCGCCGCCAGCAAGCCTTGCGGCAGCAGGTCGAGCGCCCAGGCCGCGGCCCCGGTCAGCGCGCCGGCCGCCAGCACCAGGGCGCCCATCATCCATGCAATGCTGCGGCCGTCCGTCAGGGAGAGTCCCTGCCGTGTCGCGCCTGCCTGAAGGCCTGTCGTGCGCCCGCTCACCGCTCAACCCGAATCGCCAGAAGCCCCGATTCGCCAGACGATAAGCTTAACCCTTTGTTAATCCAAGCGTGAGGACGCTGTAGCGCCGTGGGCGGCCTTGGGTTATGGTCGCGAATCGGGGGCTTGGGGTCGTTTCCGGAGAGAATGGGATGCCATCCGTCACCAAACGCCTGCTGCTGGCCGCCAGCGTTGCCCTCGCCATGACAGGGGCGGCGCGCGCCGACCACGATCCGATCCATGACGCCGCGCGGGCCTATGTCCTTTACGACGGTGCTGCCGCGGAGGTGGCGCGCGACCTGCCGCGCACCGATGCCAAGGTCCATCAGGTGCTGAAGCGCCTCGGCCGGTTCGACCCGGCGAAGCTCGGCTCCGGCTGGGTGGCGAGCGCCGCGCTCGCGGCGGCGTCGGCGCCGGGATACATGACCGGCGTCAAGCGGGCGGCCGCCGCCGAGGGCAGTGCCGCGCGGCTCGCCGACCGGATCGTCGCCGACCCGTTCAGCGTCATGCAGTTCGCCGGCGCCGCCGACGGGCTTCATGCCGCGCTGGAGGAGGTGAGCCGCGACAACAAGCTCTATGTCTGGCTGGCCGGCGCGTTCGACGATCTCGCGCGCGGAAAGCCCGTACGGGCGCAGCCCATTGTCATGTGGACCGTGCCCCGTCCGAATCCGATCCGCACCAGTCTGGGCGTTCCGGCCAAAGGCGCAGGCGGTTCGCGCGACATGCCGGCCTGGTCGCCGGGAGAGCGGGACAATCCCTCGGTCGCGGTCCGGCTGATGGCGCTGGGCGCGCTGCACATACTTGGCGAGTCCGCTAAGCCTGAGCGGGCGGACGCCGTGAGCCGCCTGCTGAATCACGAGGCGATGACCGGGTGCCTCAACTGGGCGCGGGCGAACCTCAGCCAGTGCACGGCCGCGGCCCGCGGGCGCAGCGAGAACACCTTCTGCACCGGCACCCACGCCGTCGACGAGACGGCGAAGTGCTTCAGCTGGATCCTGCCTGCGAACTATTGACCGGGACGGTCCGTCAGTGTGCGGCGCGGGTCTTGCGGGCGCGCCATGCGAGACACGCAAGCCCCAGCAGCACGAGCGACAGCGGCGCCGGTGCGCTGACCGCGCCGGCAACCCGGTCGGCCAGCACGAACATGCTGTCGTGCAGCCAGTCCACGCCCGTGTTCCACTTCACCACGTCCGCGAGCCGTAGGCCCGACAGCCAGGCGAGGCTTTCGGAATCCATCGCAGCCTCGAACCAGAAGCGGTCGCCGTCCCGCAGGCGGGTGAACTGGTCGGTGATCAGCGTGTGCATCAGTTCGCCGACGAGTGCGGTCGTGCCGTCGGCCAGCACGTGCGGGTCCTCCGCCAGCGCGGCAATCCAGGCGTCGATATTGTTCACGTCGCCGTAGACCGCCTTGAAGGCCGCGTTGACCAGCGGGTCGGACGAGAGCTGGTCGAAACTCGTGATCGGGGCGAGGCCATAGGCCGCGCGCACGCTGTTGTAGTCGGCGATGCCGCGGTCGCGCGCCCGCTCGATGTTCAGCGCCGCGAGGTCGAGCATGACCGGATGCACCGGGTTCAGCACGAGGAAGTTGCGCACCGCATCGACGATCATCGGGTCGATCTCGCTTGCGGCAGTGGCGGCAAGGCCGCGCAGGACCGGGTCGAGCCCGCCCTCCTGCTGCAGCAGCGACGGGTTGAAGAAGGCGTCCTTCAGCATCAGGTTGCCGCCCGCGACCGGCGTGCCGTCCGCGTTCAGCCGCGCGATCACGTCCGGCAGCGTGGTGTGGCCGAAGCGGAAGCCGATGGCGGAAAATTCCTGCGTCACCGACGGATCCACATGGGCGTCATATCCCTTGTAGGGCGACATCGCGCCTTCCCCCAGCACGACGGGCAGCCATTCGTTGTAGGTGATCGCCTGGATCTCCGCGCCCACGATGCGGCGGGCTTCCTGGTAGATCCGCTCGCCGTCCCAGTGCGGGTTGAGCGCGCCCAGCGCGTCGGCAAGCCGGTTGTGCTCGCGCACGAAGAGCGTGTGCATCGACAGCAGCGCGATGTTCTCGTTCGCCCGCGTGTCGCCGGTCATGAACATGCCCATCTCGTTCATGGGCGGAAGCTGGCCCTCGGAGACGCGCATCTTCCCCGTGCCGTCGTTGGTGCGCAGCTTCGATGCCGTCGCGGCATCGGAACCGTAGACCATCGATGCGTCGATCCAGGAGGTGATCGCGTTCGGGTGCGCGCGGCTGCCGTCCGCGCCGACGGAGGAGGGGACGGCCCGCGTCGTCCGCAGGCTCATGCTGCCGGTGCCGGCCGGGTCGAACCAGGGGTCGCCCGCCGGGACAGGGATCGACATGGGGTCGCCGCCCGCGATGGGCGTGATCGAGATGTCGTGGTCGAGGAACTGGCCCCACGCCCAGAACATGTTGGATATGCCGGCGCTGCTCGGCATCGTGCGCGGTCCCTGCGCGGCGAGCGCGTTCGACACCTCGCGCGCGCTTGCGCGCGTTCCCGTGCCGCCATAGGGGGCGAGATAGGTTTCCGGCGCGACCCGCATCAGGTCGGTCCCGGCCATCCCCCATGTCAGATTGGCGAGATTGTTGCCGCTGCCGTCGATCGTCCGGAACTCCGGTGCCGCCACGGCTGGCGAACTGTAAAGAATGGTGACGGCAATTACACGCAAAAGTGATCGGATGTGTGACATGGTGACCCCGAAACGCAACAAACACGCGGTGGTTGACTGGCGTCGAGCAAATTACATGCCGAAAGGTGTTAAGGGACCGTGCCCGGCGGACTCCGATGGCCGCGCGGTGCAAGGGAATGTTTACGCTGGCAGGGCTAGGCTGCGGCGATGGCGAAGGAAAAATCACCTGGGCGAGCGGACGGTCCTGCGCAGCGCAATCGCGGCTGGTCGGGCCCCGAACGGCGCCGGCAACCGGCGATGCCCCCGATGAGCCAACTCTGCGGCGAGGGCGATCTGTCCACGCTTGGCTTCGAGGCAGGCGTTCATGTCGGAACGCTCCGCGCGATCGAGGCGGCGCTCGGCGAGGAGGCGGACCCCGTGGCTTCGGCGCAAGACCGCCGCGATCGGCTGCCGGCGTGGCAGGAGGCCGGCCGGGCGTGCGTCCCCTTCGGCCACGCGGACGCCGCCTTCGTCCTCAAGCCTCTCGAGATCGCGCGGTTCCGTTGTCCGGCGACGTGGGTGCGGCTTGGCTATTTCGCGGTCAGCGCGCGGCGCACGCCCGATCTCGCGGTTCCGCCGCGCCATCTCTCCATGCTGGTCAGCGGCGGCGAAATGACCTACCCCATGCCGGTGCGCCGGTCGATCCGCACCGATGGGCACCTCACGCTGACCAATCAGCGGCTCGTGTTCGAGGGGGAGGGCGCGCTGGTCGAGATCGCGCTGCTCGACGTGCTGGCGCGCGTGTTCTATCCGGACGCGCTGGAGGTCAGGCACTGGGACGGCGAGCAAGCGATCATCCTCACCGATGTCTTTGCCTTGTCGCCGGAGGATACGGAACTTCTGGACGCGCTGCTGATCGCGCTCGGCTAGCGCGCGCCACTCCCGGTTGACAGACAGGCCCCGTTGCGCACCCTTCCTGACGTGTTCCGCCGGGAGGGCCGCATGCGTCAGCGCCTCATCGCCATCTACCAGGTTTCGCGCGACGCGCTCGTGCATTTCGTGGACGACGAGGGGCTGGAGATTTCCGGCCACATGTCCTTCACGGCCCTGCTGGCCATCTTTCCCTTCGTGATCTTCCTCGTCGCGCTCGGCGGTTTCGTCGGCGACCCGGAGGCCGCGCAGCGCATCATCGCGCACATGTTCGAGGTCATGCCGGCCGAGATCGCCGACGCTCTCAGCCCGGTCGTGGAGGAGGTGTTGCTGCGCCAGCGCGGCGGCCTCCTGACCGTCGGCATCCTCGCCACGCTCTGGACCGCGTCGAGCGGGATCGAGGCGCTGCGCGGCGCGCTGAACCGCGCCTATGACGCGCAGGAGCGGCGCAGCTTCTGGCTCCGCCGGCTGCAGAGCGTGCTGTTCGTCGTTGGCGGCGCTGTGGGGCTCCTGCTGCTGGCGCTGCTCATCGTGCTGGGGCCGGTCATCATGCAGGTCGTGCGCGCCTGGCTGCCGGTCCCGCCGTCGCTGGTCGTGGTCTACACGGTGCTGCGCTATCTCATCGCGCTGGGCGTGCTGGCCGGATCGCTGATGGCCCTGCACCGGCTGCTTCCGGCCCGGCGGCTTGCCACGCGGGAACTCTGGCCGGGCATCCTCGCCACCATCGTGCTGTGGATGGCGGGGGCGAGCGCCTTCTCCTTTTATCTCGCCGGCTTCGCCAACTACTCGGTGACCTATGGCAGCCTGGGCGGGCTGATCGGCGTGCTGCTGTTCTTCTACATCACGGGTGCGCTGTTCATTCTCGGCGCGGAGGTGAACATGGCGCTTCTGCGCCGCCGCCAGGCGGAGGGAGCGCGCGCGGCCGGCGGCTGATCCGCATTTTTGTGCAGTGCAACAAAATTCCCTTGACGTCGCGCGGCGAGGCTCCTATCTAACGGATCATGTTGCAGTGCACAAAACCTGTTCGGTGCGTTGCAGACCGCGAATTTCAGCCAGCCGCAATCGCGGCGGACAAGGAGTGACGACCATGACCACCCGCAAGACGACCGATGCCAAGACCGCCACGGCCGACGCCTTCAAGCTGGCGCAGGACGCGACGGAAAAGTTCAATGTCCTCGGCAAGGACATGACCGCCGCCATCGAGGAAGCCCGCAAGGCGAGCGCCGAGCGCGCTGTCGCCCTGTCGAACACGGCGCTCGACATCGCGCAGGCGAACCTCAACGACGGTTTCGAAGCCGCCCGCGCCGCGATGGAAGCCAAGGACGTCCGCGAGGCGTTCGAGATCCAGACGGCGTATTTCCGCACCGTGTTCGACCGCACGGCTGGCGAGGGGCGCAAGCTCACCGAGATGACGAACGATTTCGTCCGCACCTCGGCCGAGCCGTTCACCAAGCTGGCGGCGGAACTGCGCGCCAAGACGGCCGCGTAATCGGCTTTCGCCGAGGCGGGCGCCCGGTTCCTCGCACGGTCCGGCGCACGACAGGCCCTTGAGCGGGCGTCCGCGTCCGAAAGGCAGGGAAGGCCCGGAGAGAGATCTCCGGGCTTTTTCCTTTTGCGGCGAGCCCTGCGCCCTTTTGGGGGCTGGCGCAACGCGGGGGCGCGCGGTAGAAGCGGCGCCTATCGTGTTGCGTCGCAACATGGCCGGCGCACCTGGCAAGGCAAGGGCTTCAGACACATGGACATTTCCAAGATCCGCATCGGCGAGAACCCGCCGCACGACGTCAATGTCATCATCGAGATCCCGGCGAACTCCGACCCGGTGAAGTACGAGGTCGACAAGGAGTCGGGCGCGCTGTTCGTCGACCGCTTCATGCACACGGCGATGTATTACCCGGCCGACTACGGCTTCGTGCCGCACACGCTGGCCGAGGATGGCGACCCGCTCGACTTCATGGTGATGACGCGGGCGCGCCTGATTCCCGGCGCGGTGGTGCGTTGCCGCCCGGTGGGCGTGCTGCTGATGGAGGACGAGGCCGGCCCCGACGAGAAGCTGCTGGGCGTGCCGCTCTCCTCCGCGCATCCCTACTACGACCACATCCAGACCTACGAGCAGCTGCCGCCGATCCTGATGCAGCAGATCCAGCACTTCTTCGAGCACTACAAGGACCTCGAAGGCGGCAAGTGGGCCAAGGTGACGGGCTGGGGCGGCGTCTACGAAGCCAAGAGCCTCATCACCTCCGCCATCGCCCGCCACAAGGAGGCGGAAGGCAAGGCCTGAGCCGCGGCTCCGGGCGCGCCCCGATCGCCTTCGCCCTCGCAAGCACCCCCCGTCCCGCGCTATAGCGTGGGATGGGGATGCACTCGCGCTTGCAAGGGACGTCTTTCCATGTCGACCACACCGCCGCCGGGCCAGCCGCCTCTCATCGCGGACGATCTGAAGGAATCGGCGCTGCACTACCACGAGTTTCCGCGCCCCGGAAAACTCGAGATCCAGGCGACCAAGCCGCTCGGCAACCAGCGCGACCTGGCGCTCGCCTATTCGCCGGGCGTGGCGGCCGCGTGCGAGGCGATCGTCGAGGATCCGTTGGCCGCCGCGCGCCTCACCTCGCGCCAGAACCTCGTCGCGGTCGTCTCCAACGGTACCGCCGTCCTCGGACTCGGCAACATCGGCCCGCTCGCCGCCAAGCCGGTGATGGAGGGCAAGGCCGTCCTCTTCAAGAAGTTCGCCGGCATCGACGTCTTCGACATCGAGGTCGACGCGCTGGACGTCGACCGCGCGGTCGAGGTGATCGCCGCGCTGGAGCCGACCTTCGGCGGCATCAATCTCGAGGACTTCAAGGCGCCGGAATGCTTCGAGATCGAGGCGCGCCTGCGCGGGCGCATGGGCATTCCGGTCTTCCACGACGACCAGCACGGCACCGCGATCATCGTCGGCGCGGCGGTCGTCAACGCGCTCTCGCTCTCGGGCAAGAAGATCGAGGACGTGAAGATCGTCACCTCCGGCGCGGGCGCGGCGGCGCTCGCCTGTCTCAACCTGCTGATGAGCCTCGGCGCCCGGCGCGAGAACATCTGGGTCACCGACATCGACGGGCTCGTCTGGGAGGGGCGGCCGGGCCTGAACCCCTACAATGGCGCTTTCGCCCAAGCGAGCGAGGCGCGCACGCTCGCCGACGTGATCGAGGGGGCGGACATCTTCCTCGGCCTCTCCGCGCCGCGCGTGCTCAAGCCCGAGTACCTGGAGAAGATGGCCGAACGGCCGCTGATCATGGCGCTGGCGAACCCGGTGCCGGAGATCATGCCCGACGTGGCGCGCGCGGCCCGGCCCGACGCCATCGTGTGCACGGGGCGGTCCGATTTTCCGAACCAGGTCAACAACGTCCTCTGCTTTCCCTACATCTTCCGCGGCGCGCTCGACGTCGCGGCGACCACGATCAACGAGGAGATGAAGGCCGCCGCCGTGCACGCCATCGCCCGGCTGGCGCGCGAGCCGATGTCGGACGTCGCCGCCCGTGCCTATGGCGGCGAGGGCAAGGTGTTCGGCCCCGACTACCTGATCCCCACGCCGTTCGATCCGCGCCTCATCCTGCGCATCGCGCCGGCGGTTGCGAAGGCCGCGATGGACACCGGCGTCGCGCAGAAGCCCATCGAGGACTTCAAGGCCTACCGCGACCGGCTGGAGCGCTTCGTTTTCCGGTCCGGCCTCATCATGAAGCCGATCTTCGCCGCCGCGAGGCAGGCGAAGCGGCGCGTCATCTACGCCGACGGCGAGGACGAGCGCGTGCTGCGCGCGACCCAGGTGGTGCTGGAAGAGGGGCTGGCCGAGCCGATCCTGATCGGGCGCCCGTCGGTTGTCGCCCGGCGTCTGGCACGCTTCGGCCTCAGCCTGAAGCCGGGCGAGGATTTCGAGCTTGTGAACCCGGAGGAGGATCCCCGCTACCGCGACTATGTCGACAGCTATCTCTCGCGGGCGGGCCGGATGGGCGTGACGCCCGACGCCGCGCGCACCATCATCCGGACGAACGCCACGGCGATCGCGGCGACCGCCGTGCTGCGGGGGGAGGCGGACGCGATGATCTGCGGCCTGGACGGGCGGTTCGACCGGCACTTGCGGCAGATCCGCATGGTGATCGGGCTTGCGCCCGGCACGCACGATTTCTCCGCGCTGTCGCTGCTGATCCTGAACCGCGGCGCCTATTTCTTCACCGACACCTATGTGACGCACGACCCCTCGGTCGAGGAGATCGCCGAGATGACGCTGATGTCCGCGCGCCATATCCGGCGTTTCGGGATCGAGCCGAAGGTGGCGCTGCTCTCGCACTCGAACTTCGGGTCTGGCGAGTCGGTCTCGGCGCGGAAGATGCGCGAGGCGCTGACCCGCATCCAGCAGACCTCGCCCGCGCTGGAGGTCGACGGCGAGATGCACGGCGACGCGGCGCTCTCGCAGATCCTGCGCGACCGGGTGATGCCCGCATCGACGCTGAAGGGAGAGGCGAACCTGCTCGTCTTCCCGAACCTCGATGCCGCGAACATCGCCATGAACCTCATCAAGGTCATGGGCGACGCGCTGCCGGTGGGGCCGATCCTCGTCGGCGCGGCGCGCCCCGCCCACATCCTGACGCCGTCGGTCACGTCCCGCGGCGTCGTGAACATGACCGCGATCGCCGCTGTCGAGGCCGAAACCGCCACGGCGGAAAGCGGGGTCTGAGCCGTCGCGCTCTTTCGGCACGGCACAACACGTACGCAAGGGTCCCGATGGACCGGAAGTCCATGCAGGCGTAGGCTTTTTCCATCGGATCCATTCCGGGGTCCGACAGACAAGGAGGCGATAAGCTGACTCCGCCCGACCAGGCAGAGACATCTCAGGCCTTCGGTGAGAGAAAGCCCGGTTTCGAGATCGGGCAGGTTCCAAGGGAACCCGTCGGGGCGCCTACCCCGGCCAGAAAAAAGGCATGGCGGCACTCGCCCGGACCCCTGCCCGGGTGGGTGTCCGCGCGCGAAATCGTCTTTCTGCCCAAATGCCACCGTCCGGGCACGCGGATTGCTTGATTGCGGCGCGAGCGCGCGTAACCTTGCGCTCGGGGCAAGAACGTCGGGAGCGGGGGCCGGGGGGCAATGCGCAGCGAGGACTTGCCGCTACACGATCGCGTGGCGGCACAGGGCGGGCTACTGACCTACGGGCGCTCGCGGGAACGGTTGGGGATCCGTGCGGGCCGGTGGCTTCTGGTCCTGCTGGCGCTCTGGGCGCTGGCGGGGGCGGTCGGTACTGGCGTCGTGCCTTTGCCGGACCAGCCCTTCTCGGGGCTGGAGCGCGCGCTGGCCGGGCTCCTTCTGGCTGGCGGGGCGCTCGCCGGGTGGCGGGGTGCCCATCATGTCCTGCATCTCGGTCAGAGCGGGCCCGCGCTGCAGGCGGGAACGGATCATCTGCTGCTCGACCTGCCGCCGCTGTCGGAGCGGATCAACTGGCGCTCGCTCGGCTATGTGCATTGGGATGCGATCAGCCGCGAGGTGACGCTGCTCGTTCGCTGGTCCACGCCGGAAGGCGGCCGCCGGCGCCTGTTGCGCATCGACCTGCGCGAGCTGGACGGCGACGCCCGCCCGCTGAAGCAGCACATGGAGCGGATGGCCATGGTGCACGGCTTCGTTTTCCGCGAACCCGACGATCTGCAATGAGGCCCGCCTGAACCGCTGGCGCGGCGCCGCTCGTCCCATTACATCTCGCGCATCGGGTCCATTCCTATCTGTGCGAGCGTCTTTCCATGAAGATCGGCATCATCGAAACGGGCGAGGTGCCTGCGGCCCTGCAGGCGCGCCACGGCACCTATCCGGACATGTTCCGCCGCCTTGTGGGCGAGGGATTGCCGGGGGCCGACACGTTCGTCCATTCGCTGCTGGACGGACAAGGCCCTCCCGATCCGCGCGCGGCGGATGGCTGGGTCATTACGGGGTCGGCCTACGGTGTCTACGATCCGGTGCCCTGGATCGAGCCGCTGAAAGGCTTCATCCGCCGGGCGGGCGAGGCGGGGGTGCCCCAGGTCGGCATCTGCTTCGGCCACCAGATCATGGCGGAGGCGTTCGGCGGGCGCGTCGTGAAATCGGAGAAGGGCTGGGGTTGCGGGCTGCACAGCTACGAGGTGCTTCGCCCGCAGTCCTGGATGACGCCGGAGCTGCCGCGCGTGCGCGTCGCCGCCATGCATCAGGATCAGGTGGTGGAGTTGCCCGAAGCCGCAGAGGTCGTTGGCGGCAGCAATTTCTGCCCGTTCGGCATCCTCGCCTATCCGGGGGCGCGCGCGATGTCCTTCCAGGTGCATCCGGAGTTCGAGGCGGACTATACGGCGGATCTGATCCGCAGCCGCGCCGGAACGCGGATTTCGCACCCGGTGGCCGATGTCGGCCTGCACAGCCTCGGCGGGGAGAGCGACCGCGGTGCGGTGGCGCTGTGGATCGGACGCTTCCTCAAGGATGGCGTCTGAACGCAACAGGGCGGGAATCTGCAAGAG
>JAJLJT010000176.1:0-4715 GCA_033844555.1 Alphaproteobacteria bacterium
AGGCCACGCGAAGACCGGGGCGAGCGTCAGCGCCAGAGCCGCGCCCCCCGTCAGAGGGATGAGCGCGCGCACGAACCGGCCCTGCCCGGCGAGGGCGCCCACGACCGGCTGTCGAGCCGCGGAACGGGGCGCGCTCAGCGGCATGCGGACCAACGGGGTGGATGTTTCATACGCACGTCAGGTGCGTACGGGCGGACCGTCGCTCTCCGGGCCCGGGTGGGCGTCCGGGTCGGCGGCGGTGCCGGAGGCGCCCTCGGCGGTGGAGCGGCAGATGACGAGGCGCTTGATGCGGCGCGGATCGGCGTCGACCACCTCGAACTCCAGCCCGCCCTCGTGGCTGATCACCTCGCCGCGCTGCGGAACCCGGCCCGCGAGCGAGAACACCAGTCCGCCCAGCGTATCGACGTCCTCCTCCTTTTCGTGCGGGACGAGGTCGATGCCCACCAGCGGCTCGAACTCCTCGATCGGGGTGCGGGCGTCCGCCTCGAACGTGCCGTCGGGACGGGAGATCACCATCGGCTCCTCGTCCTCGTCGTGCTCGTCCTCGATCTCGCCGACGATCTGCTCGACCAGGTCCTCGATGGTGACGAGGCCGTCGGTCCCGCCATATTCGTCGACCACGATGGCAAGGTGGATGCGCGTTGTCTGCATCTTCAGCAGAAGATCGACGACGGGCATGGAGGGAGGCACGAACAGCACCTCCCGGCGCAACCGGTTGAGGGCGAATGTCTTGCCCGAGGACACGCCGCCGCCGCGCACATAGGGGATGAGGTCCTTGATGTGCACGATGCCGACCGGATGGTCGAGCGTGCGCCGGTAGATCGGCACGCGCGAGTGCGCCTCCTCCTCGAACAGCGCGAGCACGTCGTCGAGGCTCGCGTCCTCCTCGACCGCCACGATGTCGGCGCGCGGCACCATCACGTCGTCGACCCGCATGGTGCGAAGCGCGAGCACGTTGAGGAGCATCGTCCGCTCCTCGGGCTTCAGCGAATGGTCACCGCCTTCGCCCAGCGCGTCCTCGAGGCTTTCGCGCAAGCCCGCCTCGCCCCCACGGCCGATCAGGCGGGCCAGGAAACCCGCGACGCCGCTGCTGCGCCCATTGCCGTTGGCGCGGCTGCCGCGCTCCGTCTCCGGTGATGTCCAGCGATCCCCCTCGCGGGGACTTCGATCCGAGCTAGAATCCGTCATGTCGTTGTCCGCGCACGCGCGGGGGTATCCTCCGGTTGAGTATCGCCGCCATAGGGGTCGGGAACGCCCATGGCGGCAAGAATCGCAATCTCCAGGCCTTCCATCTCGCGGGCCTCGTCGTCCGCCATGTGATCATAACCCAGAAGATGAAGGGTTCCATGAACGCAGAGATGGGCGACGTGCCGCGCGATGTCTTTCCCTTGCACCGCGGCCTCACGCACAATGGTTTCACGTGCGAGGATCACGTCGCCGAGTGGAAAGCCCGCTTCTTCAGACAGATCGTGCGGCAGTGCGCCCGCGTCAAGCACCCCGCCCGCGGCCAGCGCACGCGCCGCCGGCGCGGCCAGCGTCGGAAAGGAGAGGACGTTGGTCGGACCGTCCTTGCCGCGCCATTCGGCATTGAGGGCCGCGATGTCCGCGTCGCAGGTCAGCAGGACCGCGACCTCGGCCCCCCCGGCGGCCGTGCCCAGGACGTGCGCGAGCGCCCGTGCGACGGCTTCGGCAACAAGCGCCTCGGCCTCCGGGCAGACATCCGCCGCGGTCCAGGCGGGATCCTCGATGACGATGTCGACGGGCATGGGGCGGCGGTCCGGATCGCGGCTCAGGTCTTGCGGTCGAGAAGGCCGCGTTCCGCAGCCGTATAGGCCTTCACGATGCGGGTGACGAGCGGGTGGCGCACCACGTCGCGCTCCCCGAATTCGACGATGCCGATGCCCTCGACGCCGTTCAGCGTTGCGAGCGCGTCCTTGAGGCCGGATTTCGAGCCGAGCGGCAGGTCCACCTGGCTCGGGTCGCCGGTGATCGCCATGCGGCTGTTCTCGCCTAGCCGCGTGAGGAACATCTTCATCTGCACCGGCGTGCAGTTCTGCGCCTCGTCGAGAATGACGAAGGCGTTGGCGAGCGTGCGCCCGCGCATGAAGGCGAGCGGCGCGACCTCGATCTCCCCGCTTTCGAGCCGCTTCACCACCTCCTCGGCAGGCAGCATGTCGTAAAGCGCGTCGTAGAGCGGGCGCAGATAGGGGTCGATCTTCTCGCGCATGTCGCCGGGCAGGAAGCCCAGCCGCTCCCCCGCCTCGACGGCCGGGCGCGACAGGATGATGCGGTCGACCTTGCGCTCGAGATAGAAGGAGACCGCGAGCGCGACCGCGAGATAGGTCTTGCCCGTGCCCGCAGGGCCGATGCCAAAGACAAGCTCGTTGGTTTTCAACGCCTCGATATAGGCGCCCTGCGTGCCCGACCGCGGCAGGATACGGCGCTTCTTCGTGACGATGAGGTCGAGCCCCCGGCCCGCGTCGTGCGCGCTGGCGCCGCCCTGCACGAGGCGGATGGCGCCGTCGACCTCGCCCGCGTCGATGCGCTGTCCGCCGGCGCGCCGGTCGTAGAGCGCGTTGAGCGCGTCTGCCGCCTGGCCCCGGCCCGAAGCCGGTCCCTGGATCGCGACGCGGTTGCCGCGGGTGGAGACGGTCACGCCGAACGCCTTTTCCAGGCGGACGAGGTTCGCGTGGTGCTCGCCCATCACGTCGGCGAGCAGCCGGTTGTCCTCGAACTCCAGAAGGGTGGCGTCGCCAGGGTCGTCGACGGGGGTGACCAAGGGGGCCTCAGGCGGCAAGGCCGGAGGGGCGCGCCGCGCGCCGTCCGGCAAGGCTGCGGGCGGTGACGCCGGTGATCTCGACGTCGACGATCTGGCCGGCCAGTTCTGCCGGGGCCTCCAGGTGCACGGGCTGGAGATAGGGGCTGCGCCCCGTCATCTGTCCCGGATGGCGGCCCGGCTTCTCGATCAGCACGGGCAGGGTGCGGCCGACCTGGGCCGCGTTGAAGGCGTCCTGCTGCTCAGCCAGCAGGGCCTGCAGACGCTGCAGCCGCTCCCCCTTCACCGCATCCGGCACCTGGCCGGGCAGCGCGGCGGCGGGCGTACCGGGCCGCGCGCTGTAGGCGAAGGAGAAGGCGCTGGCGTAGTTCACCTCGCGCACCAGCGCCATCGTCGCCTCGAAATCCGCCTCCGTCTCGCCGGGGAAGCCGACGATGAAGTCGCCCGACAGCGCGATGTCCGGGCGCGCGGCGCGGATCTTCTCGACGAGGCGCAGGTAGTGCTCCGCGGTATGGCCGCGGTTCATGGCCTTCAGAATCCGGTCCGACCCCGACTGAACCGGCAGATGGAGATAGGGCATCAGTGCCGCCACCTCTTCGTGCGCCGCGATCAGCGCGTCGTCCATGTCGCGCGGGTGCGAGGTCGTGTAGCGGATCCGCGCAAGGCCGGGGATCTCCGCCAGCCGGCGGGCGAGGTCGCCCAGCGGCACCTGGCCGCCGTCGGCATCGGCCCCGTGATAGGCGTTGACGTTCTGGCCGAGCAGCGTGATCTCCCGCGCGCCCTTGGCCACCAGCGCCTCCGCCTCCGCCACGATCTGCGCGACGGGCCGCGAATACTCCGCGCCCCGCGTGTAGGGCACGACGCAGAAGGTGCAGAACTTGTCGCAGCCCTCCTGCACGGCGAGGAAGGCGGTCACGCCGTCGACCGACACCTCGCGCGGCAGGGCGTCGAACTTCTCCTGCGCCGGAAACTCCGTCGCCAGAACCTCGCCCCGGGCGCGCGCGACGCGGGCCAGCAGCTCGGGAAGCTGGTGATAGCTCTGCGGGCCGAAGACCATGTCGACCACCGGCGCGCGGCGGGTGATCTCCTCCCCCTCGGCCTGCGCGACGCAGCCCGCGACGGCCACGACCATGTCCTGGCCGGCGTCCTGGCGCGCCTGCTTCATCTGGCGGAGGCGGCCAAGCTCCGAATAGACCTTTTCGGCCGCCTTCTCCCGGATATGACAGGTGTTGAGAATGACGAGGTCCGCGTCCTCCGGCCGGTCCGCCGGCGCGTAGCCGAGCGGCGCCAGGAGGTCCGCCATCCGGGCGGAGTCGTAGACGTTCATCTGGCAGCCGTAGGTCTTGATGAACAGAGACTTGGCCATGCGCAACGTCTGTCGTCCGGCGGTTGTGAAAGCGGTCATGTTTCGTTCGCGACCGTATCAGCGCGCGGGCGGGAGTCAAGAAGCCCGTCGCCCGTCCCGTGCGGCAGCGTTTCGCCGCGTCCGGACAGCAATGCACGCAAGCCGCGCCGCACCGCCGCCTCGCAATGCCGGGCGATCTGCTTGCGGTCTCCTGCATGGGCCGGATCGACGGGGGGATGGACATGGATCTCCACGTCCATCGGGCCTGCCTTCAGCCAGTCCCACAGGTGCGGGGCAAGATCCATGTCTCCGTACCATGCGACGACAGGCCGCCAGGTGCGGCCCATGGGCTGCCCGTGCAGGCGCGTGTAGGCGACGGAAACCGGCTGCACCCTTGGCGCGTCCTCCCCGGTCAGTTCCACCGCGCCGAAGAGCGCCGTGCGGACCGGCAGGACGCGGTTGCCGTCGCTCGATGTGCCCTCCGCGAACAGGACCAGGCGGTCTCCGCGGTCGAGGCGCGCGCGGATCTCGTCGCGCTGGCGGCCGGTATGGTTTCGGCGCGCGCGGTCCACGAACACGGTGCGCTGCAGCCGG
>JAJLJT010000177.1:0-3262 GCA_033844555.1 Alphaproteobacteria bacterium
ACGGGCGCCCCGTTTCATTTCGGGAGCCTGTCCTCGTCCGACGCGGCCCATGCACCGGCAGCCGGCAAGTGCAGGCTGCCGCGCGCCAGCCAGGCCTGGACCGCGTCAGGCCGGCGCACGAACATCTCGCCGGGCAGGCCCGGTGCGGGCGGGATTCGCACAGTGCCGAGGATCAGGTCGGCCCGCACCCGGTCGTCGAGGTCATAGACCGTGATCCGCGCCCCGCCCCCGCCGTCCGCGGGGTCGTCCACCGCGATCAGGCCATGGCGCCCGGGCAGGCGCGTCTTCTCCTCCGCCAGGCGAAGGCCCGCAAGCCCGCCCAGCAAGGCCGCGACGCGGTCGCCGTCGGCCGCCACGGCCTCGCCGCCGTCGACCGCCACCTCCCAGCTTGCGCTGTTCCGCACCAGGAGAAGCAGCCCGTCGTCTTCTTCGATGCGGATCCGCGTCACGGTGTCGAGGGCGGGCCCAAGTGCAGGAAACGCCAGTGCAGGCTCCGCCTCATCCACGGGTAGGGCCGGTCTGACCGGAGACGGCGCCCAGTAGGCGAGCCCGCCCGAGAGCAGGGCGACACCCAGCAGGAGCAGCAGACCGCGCACGCTCATGCCCCGATCCTCCCGGCCCGCGCCGCGCGCGCCATCGCCCGGCCGAGCCACGCCCCGGCGATCAGCACCAGCGCCGCCAGCAGCGGCGCCGCCACCATGTTGAGCAGCATCAGGCGCAACTCCAAAGCCGCCACATCCGCGTTGTAGCGATGCCGGACGGCCCTCAACGCCGCCCGCGAAGCCGCCACGTCGGCCCGGAGCGCGTCGATCTCCGCCTGCCGGCGCGTTCCTTCAAGGGCAAGCGGATTGGCGGCCTCGGTCTCCGCGAGCCGCGCCTCCGCCTCCTTCAGGCGGAGGGCGAGCGCGCTTTCTTCCGCCTGCATCTCGCGCGCAGCGGCGCGCCGCATGTCCTCGATCCGCGTGAAGCCGCGGTTGGCGACCGTGCGCCCGCGCAACGCGAGAAGCTCCGTCGAGCCGAGCATGTGATCGACCGCGTTCACCAGGAATGCGGCATTGTCGGATGCGGGAACACTGGCGCGCGCGCCGAACTGCGCGCTTGGCTGCCGCCACAGCCGGGCATCGAGCAGATCGACGTCCGCGATCAGCAGGGCGCTGCCGGGCAGGCGCTCGGCTGCGGGCGCACCTTCGGGGGCGGGGAACCGGCCCGAGAGCCGTACGGCGAGAATACGCCGCGCGCCCGCACCGCCCGTATCCGCCGCCGCCCGGACCGCCGCGATTGCCGCTTGCGGATCGCGCAGGGCCGAGATCGGGATGTCCACCGCCGCCGTGCTGGTGGTCAGCACGGGTTCGGGGATGAGACCGGCCGCGAGCCCGCCGAGGCCGAAGGATCCCGCGCTCGCCATCACGATGCGGCTCAGCTGGGCCGCGACCGGGTCGCCGTCGGCCATGCTTTCGGCGCCGAGCGCCAGCCATACCGGGTAGAACCCGCCCTCCCCGGACCCGCCCAGCCCCGCAACGCGGGCCGCGCGGTCGGGATCTGCGATCACCCGCGTCCGGTCGAGGGACACGCCCCAGCTTTCGAGCAGGACGGGCAAATGGCTTGCCGCGGCGACGCCCGGCATGCGCCGGCCTTGTCCGTCCGGCGCGGCGACAAGCTCGGAAAATGGATCGAGCAAAATCACGGCCTTGCCGCCATGGGCCAGGAACCTGGCCACCGCCGCGTGCGCGCCGTCGCCCAGCGGTGGCGGGTGGACGATCAGCAGCAGCCCGGTCTCCGCCGGTATTTCAGCCAACTCTGTATCCAGTATTTCAAGATCGAAAAAGGTAGAGAGTTCCAGCCAGATCGGGAATGGCAGGCTCTCGCCACGCATCGCGGCCTCCGCGCCGCCGGGTCCGGTGGCCAACGGCAGGCTCGTCAGGACGCCGACGCGCGGTTTGATCACTCGGTCCAGCCCGTCGATCATCTGCAGCAGATCGTACTCGAGGAGCCTTGCCCGCTCGACCAGGAAGAACGGGATCGCCGCGCGCCCGTCCACCGCGTTCGAACCTGCCAGACCGAAATAGATGCGGCTGCCGTCGCCCGCGCGAACCGCGCGCATGCCGTCCGCCACCGCCCGATCCTCCATGCCGGAGAACGGCGCTGGGTCCACGAACTCCAGCCGGACGCGCCCGTCGGCAGCGTGTGCGATCTCGTGAAGCAGATCCTCGACCCGGCGGGCGAAAGCCGCGAGATCCGGCACGGCACGCAAGGTGTCGGGCGTGCGGTAGAAGCGCAGCCGCACAGGCTCCTCCAGCCGCGTCAGGATTGCGCGGGCCGGTGGGCTGAGGGTCCATGCCCCCTCTGCCGTCATGTCGACGCGCGCCTGTCGCAGGAACCCCGCCGCAGCGATGTTCGCCGCAACGACCGTGAAGGCGAGCAGACCGAGCGCGAGCCCTGTGCGGACGGCTGCCGCCCGCGATCCGGCGCGCCGGCCGCCGCTTACCACCACGGCCGTGGCCGCCAGTCCCCCACCGATCACGGTCAGGAAATAGACCGCGTCGCGCGCATCCAGCACGCCCCGCAGGATCGCGGAGAAATGGGTCAGCACCGACATCTGCGCGATGGCCGCCAGCACGCTCTCGGGCAGCAGGGCCGCAGCCGGCTCCAGCACGAGCGGAAGCCCCGCCGCCGTCAGCAGCGCCCCCCCCGCCACGGCCGCCACGAAGGCGGTTACCTGGCTCCCGGTCAATGCGGACGCGAGATGCCCGACCGCCAGATAGGCCCCCGCCATCAGGAAGCTCGCAAGATAGCCTGCGAGAACCACCCCGTGATCGGGATTGCCGAGCCACGCGACGGTTGCCCACACGGGCGTCGTCGCCAGCAGCATGGCGCCAGCGAAGACCCAGGTCGCGAGGAACTTGGCCGTGACCGCAACCCATGCGGGCACGGGCAGCGTCAGCAACAGTTCCGCGCTGCCGCTGCGCCGCTCCTCGGCCCAGGCACGCATGGCGAGCGCGGGCATCAGGATCATGTGAAGGTAGGGATGGGTGACGAAAAACGCATCGAGCGATGCGGTTCCCCGGTCGAGAAGCCCGGTTGCATGAAAGCTGAGCGCAGACGCGAAGAACACGAAGACGACAGCGAACAGAACCGCGAGCGGTGCGCCGAAAATCGCCGCCGCCTCGCGCACGAAGACTGCCGCGAAGCCATGGCGCAGGCCCGCCGCCGCGCGGGCGGCCGCTGCCAGGGGCGCGGGCCCTGTCATGGAATCCTCTGCGCC
>JAJLJT010000178.1:0-5208 GCA_033844555.1 Alphaproteobacteria bacterium
GCGTGTTCTCACTGAGCCCGGATCCACGACGATGCCGAACGACGCGACCATCCCGCCGCACCAGACGCCCACGAAGGCCTATCGCAACGAGTCCTTCCTGCTCGGCCGCGAGGGGCGGCCGCTGCGCATCCTGTCGGAGTATCTGGAGCCCCTGAAGCGGCTGCGCGACGCCGGGATCGAGGACACCATCGTCTTCTTCGGCTCCGCCCGCATCCCGCCGCGCGACGTGGCGCAGGAAGCGCTGGACGCGCTCGCCGCAGACGCCAGCGCCGAGGACCGCGCCGCGGCCGAGCGCACGCTCGCCATGTCCGAATATTACGAGGCCGCGCGGGAACTGGCCCGCCGCCTCGCCTTCTGGGCCGAGCACCTGGGCGGCGGCGCGCACCGCTTCGCCATCCTCACCGGCGGCGGCCCCGGCATCATGGAGGCGGCCAACCGCGGCGCGCACGAGGCGGGCGCCCCCTCGATCGGCATGAACATCTCCCTGCCGTTCGAGCAGTATCCGAACCCCTACATCAGCAAGGGGCTGGCGTTCGAGTTCCATTACTTCTTCATGCGCAAGTTCTGGCTCGTCTACATGTCCAAGGCGGCTGTCATCATGCCGGGCGGCATGGGCACGCTGGACGAGTTCTTCGAGCTTCTGACCCTCGTGCAGACCGAGAAGATCCGCCGCAAGCTGCCCATCGTCCTGTTCGGCCGGTCCTATTGGGAGCCCATTCTGAACTTTGAACCCATGGCGTCGTCTGGCACGATCTCTCCGGAAGATCTCGCGCTCTTCCACGTCACCGATTCCGTGGACGATGCGTGTTCCTGGCTGCAGGAGCAGCTCAAATCCTGGGCCGTGGACAATCCGGGCGGCGGTCTCGACCAGTGGCTCGATCCGATCACCTGACGACGGCACGACAAGAAGGGACAAGACCCGCATGAGCCGCCTCGACAGCGTCATCCGCCGGCTGTCCGCACAGCGCGACATCCTGAACACGATGCCGGAGCGGCTCAAGGCCATGCCCGGACCGATCCTCGAGATCGGGCTCGGCAACGGGCGCACCTACGACCATCTGCGCGGCCTGTTTCCGGGGCGGGAGATCTTCGCCTTCGACCGCACGCTCAACGCCCACCCGGCCTGCGTGCCCGACGAGGATCACCTGGTTCTCGGCGAGATCGAGGAGACGCTGGGCAAGGCGAAGGACTGGCTGCCCGCGCCCGCCGCGCTGGTCCACATGGACATCGGCACGCCGGACGAGGAGGTGAACCGCCGCGTCCGCGCCTTCCTCGAAAAGACGCTGCCGCAGATCATGGCGCGCGGCGGCCTGGTCGTCTCCGACCAGTGGCTGCGCTCGACGCGTCTCACGGTGCTGCCGATGCCGGACACGGTTCCGGCCGGCCGCTATTACCTCTACATGGCGTCCGGACCGGATCGCGCCTGAGGAACCGGCGCGCGATCAGAGCGTTTCGAGGAAGCGGATCGGCGCACCCGCCGCCTTCGCCGCGATCTCGCCCTCCCACATCGCCTTGCGGCCGCGGATGATCGTGCCGACGGGCCAGCCCTTGACCGTCTGCCCGGCGAAGGGCGTCCAGCCGCAGCGGCTTTCGTTCCAGTCCTCGGTGATCTCGCGCGCCGCCTTCAGGTCGACGAGGGTGAAGTCCGCGTCCCATCCGACCGCGAGACGGCCCTTGCCGCAGATGTTGAAGACCCGCTGCGCGCTGTGCGACGTCAGGTCCACGAGGCGCTGCAGCGTCAGCCGCCCGTTCGCGCAATGGTCGAGCAGCAGCGGCAGCAGCGTCTGCACGCCCGGCATGCCCGACGGGCTCGCGGGATAGGTCTGGGCCTTCTCTTCCTTCGTGTGCGGCGCGTGGTCGGAGCCGATCACGTCGACGATCCCGGCCCGCACGGCGGCCCACAGCGCGTCGCGGTGGTGCGCCTCGCGGATCGGCGGGTTCATCTGCGCATAGGTGCCGAGGCGCGCGTAGCAGTCCGGCGCGGCGAGCGTCAGGTGCTGCGGCGTCGTCTCGACCGTCGCGATGTCCTTGTGATCGGCGAGATAGGCCATTTCCTCCGCCGTCGTGACGTGCAGCACGTGGACGCGACGGTGCGCCTCCCGCGCCAGCGCGATCAGGCGGCGCGTTGCCTTGAAGGCGCTCTCGACGTCGCGCCAGACCGGATGCGTCTCCGGATGTCCCGCGCGCGCCTCCGCCTTGCGCTCGATCAGGCGCGGCTCGTCCTCGCAATGCACCGCGACGCGGCGATGGCCGGATTTCAGCGTCTCCAGAAGCGGGCCGTCCTCCGACACGAGCAGGCTGCCCGTGGACGACCCCATGAAGATCTTGACCCCGCAGCAGCCGGGCAGGCGCTCAAGCTCCGGCAGCTCCGGCGCGTTCTCCCCGTTCGCGCCGACATAGAAGGCGAAGTCGCAGAACATCCGGTCGCGGGCACGCGCCACCTTGTCGCCCAGCGCGTCGGGCGTTGTCGTCGAGGGCTTGGTGTTCGGCATCTCGAACACCGCCGTGACCCCGCCCGCCACCGCGCAGCGCGACCCCGTCTCCAGGTCTTCCTTGTGCTCGTTTCCGGGCTCGCGGAAGTGCACCTGCGTGTCGATAACGCCCGGCAGGACGTGAAGGCCCGCGGCGTCGACCGTCTCGCCCGCACTCGCCTGTGCGAGGTCGCCGATCGCCGCGATCCGCCCGTCCCGCACGCCGACGTCCGCCAGACCGCTCCCGTCGTGGTTGACCACGGTGCCGCCGCGGATCACAAGGTCGAACGTCTGTGCCATGGTGCAATCTCCGGTTTGCGGGGTGTGGCGGGCCGCCACGCCGTGCTTGATCCATCCCGCCGCGTTTCATACGTCAACGGCACTGATTTGGCGACCCGAAGCGCAAGAAGGAAGAGGCATTCCATGACTGCATCCGGACTGATCGACACCCGCCGGGCCGTGCTGGCCGTCCGCGGACCGGACGCACGCAGCTTCCTGCAGGGCATCCTGACCAACAATGTCGAGCGGCTGGGGCCCGAGACGCCGGTCTACGCCGCTCTGCTCTCCCCGCAAGGCAAGGTCCTGTTCGACATGATCCTTGCCTGGTGGAACGACGCGATCCTCGTGGACGCGGAGGCCGGCAGGCTCGGCGACCTCTCCCGCCGTCTCGCCCTCTACCGGCTGCGCGCCAAGGCGGAGATCGGCGAGATGCCGGAGATCGCGGTGGGGCTGCTCTGGGGCGCGGACGCCCGCGACCTGGCGGAAGCCGCCGCACGCGAGAACCCCGACCTGCGCGCGCTGCCCGATCCGCGGCTGCCCGATCTGGGCTACCGGCTCTACGGTGCGCGTGCCGATGTCGAGGCCGCGCTCGCCGCAGCCGAACCCGCGACGGCCGAGGACTGGACGCGCCACCGCCTCGCCCTTGGCGTGCCGGAGGCGCCCGACGACATCCGCGCCGACGAAACCTTCTGGCTGGAGGCCAACGCCGCGCTGCTGAACGGCGTCGACTTCCGCAAGGGCTGTTATGTCGGGCAGGAGGTAACGGCGCGCATGCACCACAAGACCGTGCTGCGCAAGCGCCTCGTCCCCCTTTCCTTCGACGGCGGCACGCCGGAGCCCGGCACCCCCCTCATGGCGGGGGAGAAGGAGGCGGGCACCGTGACCTCCGCGCTCGACGGGCGCGGCATCGGCCTCGTCCGCCTCGACCGCTGGGAGGAGGCGGAAACGGTCACCGCAGGCGGCCTGACCGCGCACATGGTGGCGCCGGGCTGGCTCGCGCCCGCGCTGACGGGATCGGCCGCATGAGCGTCACGCCCGCCCCCGGCCGCTGCCCTTGGTGCGGCGACGATCCGCTCTACGTCGCCTATCACGATACCGAATGGGGCGTGCCGGAGCGTGACGGCCGTGCGCTGTTCGAGAAGCTGATCCTCGACGGCTTCCAGGCGGGCCTTTCCTGGATCACCATCCTGCGCAAGCGGGACAACTTCCGCCGCGCGTTCCGGGGTTTCGACCCGGAGGCGATCGCGCGTTGGGGCGAGGACGACGTGACCCGCCTGCTCGCCGATCCGGGCATCGTGCGCCACCGCGGCAAGATCGAGGCGACCGTCGGCAACGCCCGCGCCTGGCTCGACCTGGGCGGGGCGGAGCCGTTCGCCCGCATGATGTGGGAGACGGTCGATCACGCACCGCGCCAGAACCTGCCGGAGACGATCGCGCAGGTCCCTGCCGAGACGCCCGAGAGCCGCGACCTGTCGAAGCGTCTGAAGGCCGCCGGCTTCCGCTTCTGCGGCCCGACCATCGTCTATGCGGTCATGCAGGCGACGGGCCTCGTCAACGACCATCTCGCCACTTGCCCGCGCGCCGAAGAGGTCCGCCGCCTCGGGAGCGTGCGCCCGTGACCCGGTCCGGCAATGCGAAGCGCGCCTGGCAGCGGATGCTGTCGGGCCGCCGCCTCGACCTGCTCGACCCCTCCCCCCTCGACGTGGAGATCGAGGATATCGCCCACGGCCTCTCCCGCGTCGCGCGCTGGAACGGCCAGACGCGGGGCGACTTCTCCTTCTCCGTCGCACAGCATTGCGTGATCGTTGAGGAGATCGCGGGCCGCCTGTCGCCCGCGCTCGACCGGCGCTGGCGGCTGGCGGCGCTGCTGCACGATGCCGCCGAATACGTGATCGGCGACCTCATCAGCCCGTTCAAGGCCGCCGTCGGCATCGACTACAAGGCGTTCGAGCGGCGGCTGGAATCCGCCATCCACATCCGCTTCGGCCTGCCCCCGCACCCGCCCGCCCAGATCGCGAAGCTGCTGAAGCAGGCAGACCTCCAGGCAGCCTATTTCGAGGCGACGCATCTTGCAGGCTTCTCCGAGGACGAGGCGAAGGGCTTCTTCGGCAAGCCGCTGGTGCCCGCCCCCGACATGACGCCCCGCCCGCCGGGTGAGGCGCACGCGCTCTTCCTCGCGCGCTTCACAGCACTCGGCGGCGCGCAAGGTCAGGGCGGCTGAGATGGACGTCCTCATCGACCTCAACGCGGTGATCGTGTCGGTCGACGGGGACCGGCCGCAGGTGCTGACCGTGCCCCATGCCGAGGCGGGCGGCGAGGCCGGCCTGCCGTTCGGTCCCTTCGACCCGCAGGCGCACCGCACGCTGGAGCTTGGCCTGCGCACCTGGGTGGAGGAGCAGACGCGGCTTCCCCTCGGCTATGTCGAGCAGCTCTACACCTTCGGCGACCGCGGGCGGCA
>JAJLJT010000179.1:0-6814 GCA_033844555.1 Alphaproteobacteria bacterium
GTACCGTCAGATTTCCGCAAGACAAGCGGCGATTTCCATTCGTGGATTGCTAATCTTCATGGCATACAACTTGCTGCGAGCAACGGGCTTCGCGTTGCTTGCAGGGAGCACCACCGTGTTGTTTGGCCAGAAGAACATCGATAGGACAGAAGGGAAGCCCCGCGTCTTCGCCCGCGCGATGACGGCGGCCCTTGTCCTTTGTCTTGCATCGGCCGGTCCGCTTGCCGCGCAAACCACAATCGTGCCGCAGGCGTCCTCCGCCGCGCGCGTAGCCCAGGCGGTGGAGAAGACGCCGCGCGTCGCCACCGCGCCGGCGGCTCTCGGCGCACCGAAACCGGTCGCCACGCCGGGCAGCGCGGTCAACGCGGTCGCATCCCAGCCCGTTCTGGGGCACGCCGAAGCCCCCATCGCCGCGACGATGCAACCGATCACCGCGATCGGTGCCGTCAAGCCCGCGCGCCCGGACTCCCAACTGCCCTCGCGCGAGGCCTTCGACCCCACCGCCAGCTACGAACGGTTCGCCCATTCGATCACCTCGAACAACTCCAAGGCGAAGACGCGCTTCTCGATCCTCCACGAGACGCCATCGCGCACGAATATCGCGGGCCCGCGCCTGTACCGGCTTGCCGACACGCGCATGCGGCTGCTGATCGACGGCTCCGACGTGCGCATCGCGGGCGCGCCGGTGGTTCCGCTCATCGGGATCAACGCTTATGAAGGACGCACGGGCGAGATGACCTTCCTCGAAGGAGGAAAGCTCACCATCGGCAAGCAGTCCCGGAAATTCTCCGGCGAGTGGGACCTGGACGGCGCGGGATGGGACGGCACGCGGCGCGCGCGGCCCACAAACTTCATCTCGGGCGAGTTGCCGGTGCGCATCCAGACGCGGGATGCCCAGGGCAACATCGTCACCGACGAACTTCACACCATGGAGTTCTGGGAGATGGCGATGGGCCCGTACAACGGCGTCTATCGCGAAGGCCGGGACATGATCTTCTGGCTGTGGGGCATGACCACGGACAAGACCCGGTCCGGCGAGTTCACGCACATCGGCATGGACATCGCCGTCTCCACCTTCCCGCCGGCCGATCCCGATCCGGTCGTGCTCGGCGAGGAAAACCCGCTGCCCCCGGCCGACCCGCCGCTGGTGCTCGGTGCGCCGCGCCTGCTGCCCTATCTTGGCGCCTGGGGCCTGTATCCGCCGGTCTACATCGGCGGTTCCTCGGGCGGATCCGGATCGTCCGGCGGCTCGTCCACGTCTGGGGGATGGTCGACCTCGGGCGGCATGTCCACCTCTGGCGGATGGTCGACGTCCGGCGGATCCTCCACCTCCGGCGGATGGTCGACCTCGGGCGGCTCCTCGACTTCGGGCGGCTGGTCCACGTCCGGCGGCGCCACCTCGTCCGGCGCATCCTCTGGCGCGACCTCCTCGGGCGCAACCTCCTCCGGCGCGACCTCGTCCGGAGCGTCCTCGGGCAGCACGACCTCTGGCGGCAGCACCTCGTCTGGGGGCAGCACGTCCTCCGGCGGCACGCCGGTCCCCGAACCGGCGCCGATCGCGCTGCTGCTGCTCGGGCTGGCGGGCCTCGCGCTCGCCCGCCGCGGCAAAAGGTCCGCTTCGTAACCGGGGCTTTCCAGCCGCGTCCATGCGCTATATCGGTGGCGCATGGAAAACCTTCTGCACATCCTGATCCCGGTGGCCATGGGCGCGACGGCGCTCATGGTCGCGCTCGGGCTGTTCACCCTCTTCCGCCGGGGCGCGGAGAACCGCAGCCGCTCCAACAAGCTCATGCGGATGCGGGTGGCGCTTCAGTTCGTCGCCATTCTCCTCATCATGGCGGCGATCTGGATCGGCGGCCGCGGGCCGACCTGGTTCGACTGACGACGGCGCGGCGCACGCAGACGGAGGCAAGACACCGATGGTCGTTCTCAACAAGATCTACACGCGCACGGGCGACGCCGGCGAGACGGGTCTGGGCACCGGCCAGAGGGTGCGCAAGTACGACCTGCGGATCGAGGCCTATGGAACCGTGGACGAGGCGAACGCCATCATCGGCATCGTGCGCCAGCACATCGACGGCCTGCCCGACGCGGTGGAGGTGGATGCGGCGCTGATGCGCATCCAGAACGATCTCTTCGACCTCGGCGCAGACCTCTGCACGCCGGAGACCGACGAGCCGCTGGAGTACGAGCCCCTGCGCATGTCGGATGCGCAGGTTACGCGCCTGGAGCGGGAGATCGACGCGCTGAACGCCGACCTCGCGCCGCTGCGCTCCTTCATCCTGCCGGGCGGCACGATGGCGGCGGCCTATCTCCACCAGGCCCGCACGGTGGCCCGGCGGGCGGAGCGGCGGATGGTCGCGCTGGCCGAGCGCGATCCCGTGAACCCGGCCGCGATCCGCTACGTCAACCGGCTGTCGGACTATCTCTTCGTCCTGGGGCGCCACGTGAACGACCGGGGCGCGGCGGACGTGCTCTGGGTGCCGGGCGCCAACCGCGGCTGAGTGCGGCGCGTGCGCCGCACCCGAACCGGCGGGACCCGCCTGTGCGAAACCGTCGATTGACAGGCGCGCCGGGCGGCTTGTAGCGTTTCGCGCTGCACAAAAACGAGGCGGATCGCCCATCTGACCATCATGGGCGGCCCGGCGGAACCGCCACGGAACGCCGTGGCATGGGCTAGGGACGCAAGCGAGAGAGCGGCTGATGAAGGTTCTGGTACCCGTCAAGCGGGTTGTCGATTACAACGTGAAGATCCGCGTCAAGGCGGATCAGACCGGGGTGGAACTCGCCAACGTCAAGATGTCGATGAACCCCTTCGACGAGATCGCGGTGGAACAGGCGATCCGCATGAAGGAGGCCGGCACGGCGAGCGAAATCGTCGTCGTTTCCGTCGGCCCGCAGCAGGCATCGGAAACGATCCGGACCGCGCTTGCGATGGGCGCCGATCGCGGCATTCTCGTGAAGACGGACGACCAGGTCGAGCCGCTGGGCGTCGCCAAGATCCTCAAGGAACTTGTCGCGAAGGAAGAGCCGCAGCTGGTCATCCTCGGCAAGCAGGCGATCGACGACGACAGCAACCAGACCGGCCAGATGCTGGCCGCGCTGCTCGGCTGGTCGCAGGGCACGTTCGCATCCGCCCTGGATATCGCCGACGGCAAGGCGTCCGTCACGCGCGAGGTCGACGGCGGCCTGCAGACGGTCGAGGTCACGCTGCCGGCGATCGTCACCACCGACCTGCGCCTGAACGAGCCGCGCTACGCCTCGCTGCCCAACATCATGAAGGCGAAGAAGAAGCCGATCGACGAGACATCGCCGGGCGACCTCGGGGTCGACGTCGCGCCGCGCCTGAAGACCGTCAAGGTGACCGAGCCGCCGCAGCGTCAGGCCGGCATCAAGGTCGAGAGCGTCGCGGAACTTGTGCAGAAACTGAAGAATGAGGCGGGGGTAATCTGACCATGGCGAGCCTCGTCATTGCCGATCACGACAACGAAACCCTGAACGAAGCGACCGCCAAGGTGGTCACCGCCGCGAAGGCGCTGGGCGGCGACGTCCACGTGCTGGTCGCGGGCGAAGGCTGCAAGGCCGTGGCCGACGCGGCCGCGAAGCTCGACGGCGTGGCCAAGGTGGTGCTGGCCGAGGGCGCGCAATACGCGCACATGCTGGCCGAACCCATGGCCGCCCTGATCGTCAAGCTGGCCGACGGCTACGACAACCTCGTCGCCTCGACCATGACCACGGGCAAGAACTTCATGCCGCGGGTGGCGGCGCTGCTCGACGTCATGCAGATCTCCGACATCATCGCGGTGGAGTCCGCCGACACCTTCGTGCGGCCGATCTATGCAGGCAACGCCATGCTGACCGTCACCTCGACGGACGCCAAGAAGGTGATCACCGTGCGCCCGACCTCGTTCGCGGCTGCGGGCGAAGGCGGCTCGGCAAGCGTCGAGAACGCCGGCGCGGCGGACGATCCGGGCCTCTCCTCCTGGGTCGAAGACAAGCTGTCGGAAAGCTCGCGGCCGGAACTGTCGGCGGCGAAGATCGTCATCTCCGGCGGCCGCGGCATGCAATCGGGCGACAATTTCGTCATGCTGGAGAAGATCGCCGACAAGCTTGGCGCCGCCGTGGGCGCCAGCCGGGCGGCGGTCGACGCGGGCTTCGTCCCGAACGAGCTGCAGGTCGGACAGACCGGCAAGGTCGTCGCGCCGGAGCTTTACATCGCCGTCGGCATTTCCGGCGCGATCCAGCATCTCGCGGGGATGAAGGACTCCAAGGTCATCGTCGCGATCAACAAGGACGAGGAAGCCCCGATCTTCCAGGTCGCGGATTATGGCCTGGTGGCCGACCTCTTCCAGGCCGTGCCGGAGCTGGAGCAGGAACTCGAAAAGGCCGGCTACTGACGCCGGGCGCACGAAGGAGACGGATCGCATGACGGCAAGAACGGTCGGCGTCATCGGCGCGGGCCAGATGGGCAACGGCATCGCGCACGTGTGCGCGGTGGCGGGTCATCGGGTGCTGCTCAAGGACATCAGCCAGGACCGCCTGGATGCCGGGCTCAAGACGATCGAGCGCAACCTCGCCCGCCAGGCCGCCAAGGGCCTGATCGGGCAGGGGCAGGTATCGGAGGCGCTGGCCCGCATCACGCCGATCCTCGAGAATGCGCCGTTCAAGGACGCCGACATGGTGATCGAGGCGGCGACCGAGAACGAAGCCGTCAAGCGCAAGATCTTCGAGGAGCTGTGCGCCTCGCTCAGCCCCGAGGCAATGATCGCGACGAACACCTCGTCGATCTCGATCACCCGGCTCGCCTCCTGCACGGACAGGCCGGAACGCTTCATGGGCGTCCACTTCATGAACCCCGTTCCGCTGATGCAGCTCGTCGAGCTGATCCGCGGCATCGCGACGGAGGAAGAAACCTTCGTCGCCATGCGGGACTTCGTGCAGGGGCTCGGCAAGACCACCGCGAACGCGGAGGACTTCCCGGCCTTCATCGTGAACCGCATCCTGCTGCCGATGATCAACGAGGCGGTCTACACGCTCTACGAGGGCGTGGGGAACGTCGAGGCGATCGACACGGCCATGAAGCTTGGCGCAAATCACCCGATGGGCCCGCTGCAGCTGGCCGACTTCATCGGCCTCGACACCTGCCTCTCGATCATGCAGGTGCTCTACGAGGGGCTGGCGGACAGCAAGTACCGTCCCTGCCCGCTTCTGGTGAAATATGTCGAGGCGGGCTGGCTCGGCCAGAAGTCGAAGCGCGGCTTCTACGACTATCGCGGAGAGGAGCCGGTGCCGACGCGCTGACGCCGTATCCTTCGGACCGACATGGCGGGCGGGCTCTCTACCGGGGCCCGCCCGTTTCGCGTCAGGACGCGGTGCGTGCGTTGCCCGCGTCCGTCGCCTTGGTCGGCGAAGGTTCCAGCCGGTCGATGAAGTAGCGGATCAGGCGCTGGGCGTCGTGCGAATCCCACTCCGCCGGGCCGAACATGCGGCCGACCTCGCGCCCCTCGCCGTCGAGCAGCAGGGTCGCCGGCAGGCCACGCAGGCCCAGCGCGCGGGCAAGCGCGCCGCGCTGATCGAGATAGAGCGCGAGGTTCTTCGCCCCGATCTCGTCGAGGAAAGGCTGCGCCACCGACGCGCCCTGCCGGTCGGTGGAGATGGCGACCACCTGGAAGTCCCGCCCGCCGAGCGCGCCCTGAAGGCGGTCGAGCGCCGGCATTTCCTCCCGGCACGGTCCGCACCACGTCGCCCAGAAATTGACGAGCACGACCTTGCCGCGGAAGTCGGCGAAGCTCAGCGTGCCGCCGCCCGCGTCCGTGAACTCGCCTGCCGGAACCGCCTGCGGCGCATCGTGGACGACGAAGCCTTCCACCTCGCCCGTGGCGAGGTCGCGCGCGCCCGCGTGGACAGGGCCGCCCCATGTGCCGTATAGGGCAAGCGCGAGAAGGCCCATCGTGGCCCCGATCCCGGCAAGCAGCGTTCGACGCATCTGGCACCTCCCGATTTCCGATCCCGAAAGGATCAGCGACGGCATGGACGAAAACAAGGCAACAGCCACCCCCGCGCGTGAGGCGCAAGGCGGCGCATCCTCCAGCAATATGATGTGGGGCGGGCGGTTTTCCACCTCGCCCGACGCTGTGATGGAGGCGATCAACGCCTCGATCGACGTGGACCGGCGGCTGGCGGCGCAGGACATCGCGGGCAGCCGGGCCCATTCCGACATGCTCGCGGCGTGCGGCATCATCACGGCGGCCGACCGCGACGCGATCCACGCGGGTCTTGCCCAAGTCGAACGCGAGATCGCGGACGGCACCTTCGCCTATTCGACCGCGCTCGAAGACATTCACATGAACATCGAGGCGCGCCTGAAGGAGATCGTGGGCGCGCCTGCGGGCCGTCTGCACACCGCGCGCTCGCGCAACGACCAGGTGGCGGTCGACTTCCGCCTCTTCGTGCGCGAGGCGTGCGACCGCACCGCGGCGCAGATCCTGAAGCTGCAGCGCGCGCTTCTGGCGCAAGCCGAGGCGCATGCCGACACCGTCATGCCGGGCTTCACCCATCTGCAAAGCGCGCAGCCCGTGACCTTCGGCCATCACATGCTGGCCTATGTGAACATGCTGGACCGCGACCGGGCACGTTTCCTCGACGCGCGCGCACGGATGAACCGCTGTCCGCTCGGCGCCGCCGCGCTTGCCGGCACCAGCTTCCCGATCGACCGGCACATGACGGCGAAGGCGCTGGGCTTCGACGGGCCGACGCGCAACTCGCTCGACAGCGTCTCGGCGCGCGACTTCGCGCTCGAATTCCTCTCGGCGGC
>JAJLJT010000180.1:0-5007 GCA_033844555.1 Alphaproteobacteria bacterium
AACGGACCGCCCTCGATCGCCTCGAACCGGAATGCGTGTGCGCCGGATCCCTCGTTCATGGCAGCGTCTCCGGGGGCTGAAGCGGCCAGCGCCGCGACGGCCACCAAAAAGGCAGTCAGAATTCCGTATGCACGCATGCGAAACCTCCCGGTGCGTCTGCGCCCCCCTGCCATTACGCCTTGCGCTGCGTCGCGGATCAATCCCGCGGGCTTGTCCGGATGAACGCGGAGGCCGCCACCGCGAGCCAGCCAAGGATCGTCAGCGAGCCACCGATGGGCGCGGCATTGGGGAAGAGGCCCGCCTCCCACATGTCCCGGGCAGCGAGGTCGCCGGAAAACAGCGCCACGCCCAGCGCCAGCGCGACGCCCGCCCGGGCTGTCCAGGGCGCGGCGGACGCGAGCGCCGCAAGCCCGAGCAGCGCGGGCGCGTGCACCATCAGCATGAGTGCGGCGGTGTCCATCCGCGCGCCCCCGATATGGGCCGCGGCGGCCGCGGCCGCGACGCCCGCCGCCCCGGCGAGCCCGGCAAGGACGATCAGCGCCCGCCTCACGCCCGCTCCTCCGGCTCAGGCTCAGGGCCCGCAACCGCCGGCGCATCGGCATCCCGCAGCACCACATAGATCGCCGGGATGACCAGCACCGTCAGCAGCGTGGAGGACAGAAGCCCGAACAGGAGCGAGATCGCGAGTCCCTGGAAGATCGGGTCGAGCAGGATCACCGCCGCGCCGATCATCGCCGCGATGGCGGTCAGCAGGATCGGCTTGAAGCGCACCGCACCCGCCTCGACGATCACCTCGCGCAGGGTCAGGCCCGGCCGCGCTCCGTGGCGGATGAAGTCCACGAGCAGGATCGAGTTGCGCACGATGATGCCCGCAAGCGCGATGAAGCCGATCATGGAGGTCGCGCTGAACGGCGCACCGAACAGCCAATGCCCGATCAGGATGCCGATGAGCGTCAGCGGCACCGGCGTCAGGATCACCAGCGGCAGCTTGAACGATCCGAACTGCGCCACCACCAGAACATAGATGCCGAGGATCGCCACCGCGAAGGCCGCACCCATGTCGCGGAAGGTGACCCAGGTGATCTCCCACTCCCCGTCCCACAGCAGCACGGGCTTGCTGTCGTCCTCCGGCTGGCCGTTCAGGCGGATCGTCGGCGGGGTCAGGTTGCCCCAGTCGCGCGCCTCGATCCGGTCGGCAACCTCGAGCATGCCGTAGATCGGCGCCTCGTAGTCGCCGGCGAGTTCCGCCATCACCATGTCGGCGAAGGCGCCGTTGCGCCGGAAGATTACGGGCGAGCCCTCTTCCTCCGCGATGCGAACGACGTCGCCCAGTTCCACGACCGCGCGGTTGCCGGGCTGCGCGTTCGCGGGCACCGGGGTCGCCGCGAGCCGCTCGGTCCACGCGAGGCCGGACTTCGGCAGCCGCACCGAGATCTCGATGGGATTGCGCCCTTCGCCCCGGTGCGAATAGCCGACCGGAACGCCGCCCAGCAGCAGGCGGATCGTGTCGAAGACGTCCGACTGCTCGACCCCGAAATATTCCAGCCGGTCCTGGTCGATGGCGATGCGCAGGCGCGGACGCCGGTCGCCGATGGAGGTGTCGACGTCGACGATGTAGGGCACCTCCTGGAAGATCGCCTCGACCTCTCGCGCGACGGCACGGCGGGTTTCGGCGTCGGGTCCGTAGATCTCGGCCAGCAGCGTGGCGAGCACGGGCGGTCCCGGCGGCACCTCGACGACCTTGAGCACGGCGCCTTCCGGCAGGGCCAGCGCCTTCAGCCGCTCGCGCAGGTCGAGCGCCACCTCGTGGCTCACCCGGTCGCGGTCTCCCTTGGGCGCGAGATTGAGCTGAAGCTCGCCCAGTTCCGGCGACTGCCGCAGGTAGTAATGGCGCACCAGGCCGTTGAAGTTGAAGGGCGCGGGCGTGCCCGCATAGGCCTGGATCGAGCGCACCTCCGGCAGGGCTTCCGCGATCTCGGCCGCTTTCAGCAGCGTGCGCTCGGTCTCCTCCACGCTCGCCCCCTCCGGCAGGTCGAGGACGACCGCCAGCTCCGACTTGTTGTCGAAGGGCAGGAGCTTCACCGTCACGTCCTGCGTGGCGAACAGCCCCATCGATGCGACCGTCCCGAAACCGACGAGCAGCAGGAAGATCCAGGCGGTCGCCCGGTTCTTCACCACCGGCGCAGCGATCTTGCGGTAGATGCGGCCGAGCGCGCCCTCGTCATGCGGGTCGTGCCCTCCGGCGGCTGCCGCCGCCTCGCCCTTCGGCGCAAGCTTCACCATCAGCCAGGGCGCGAGCACCACGGCGACGAAGAAGGAAAAGAGCATCGCGGCGGACGCATTGGCCGGGATCGGCGCCATGTAGGGCCCCATCAGCCCGGAGACGAACAGCATGGGCAGGAGCGCCGCGATCACGGTCATGGTCGCGACGATGGTGGGGTTTCCGACCTCCGCCACCGCCTCGATGGCGGCCTGCATCCGGGAGCGGCCGTCCTTCATGGCCCAGTGGCGGGCGATGTTCTCCACCACGACGATGGCGTCGTCCACCAGGATGCCGATGGAGAAGATCAGCGCGAACAGGCTGACCCGGTTGATCGTGTAGCCCATCAGGTTCGCGGCGAACATGGTGAGCAGGATCGTCGTCGGGATGACGACGAGCGTCACCAGCGCCTCCCGCCAGCCGATGGCGAGCGCGATCAGCACCACGATGGAGACGGTCGCGAGCGCGAGGTGGAACAGAAGCTCGTTCGCCTTCTCGTTCGCCGTCTCGCCATAGTCGCGCGTGACCTCGACGCGGATGCCGTCCGGGATCAGGCGGCCCTCGAGCGTGTGCAGCCGGTGCAGGATGTTCTCCGCGACGACGACGGCGTTTGCGCCCGCGCGCTTGGCGATGGCGAGCGTGACCGCCGGTGCGGCCTGCCAGTTGCCCCTCTCGTCGGGGGCAAGCGTCCAGACGCGTGCCTCCTGCGGGCGCTCGTCCACCACGACCTCGGCCACGTCGCGGACATAGACCGGGCGCCCGTCACGCGTCGTGAGCAGCAGCAGGCCGATGTCCGGCACGCCGGTGAGCGTCTGGCCCGCGACGACCGCACGCATGCCGCCTGCGTCCCGCACCGCACCCGCGAGGAAGGAGCGGTTCGCGCCCTGCACCTTGCCGATCAGCTGCTGCAGGGTAACGCCGAAGAGCGACAGCTTCTCCGGGTCGGGCTCGACGCGGATCTGCGCGGGCGTGCCGCCGGAGATGAAGCTGAGGCCGATGTCCTCGACCTTCACAAGCTCCATGCGCAGCTCTTCCGCCACCTGGTAGAGGTCGCGGCCCGTCCAGCGGGCATTCTCCCCGGGTTCCGGCGAGAGGGTGAGCGTGACGATGGCCACGTCGTTGATGCCACGCCCGACCACCAGCGGTTCGGGGATGCCGACCGGGATCTGGTCCATGTTCGCGCGCAGCTTCTCGTGCACACGCAGGATCGCATCGTCGGCGTCGGTGCCCACGAGGAAGCGCGCCGTGACCATGGCGCGGTCGTCCTCGGTCTGGCTGTAGACGTGCTCGACCCCGTCGATGCCCTTCACGATGGCCTCGAGCGGCTTGGTCACAAGCTCGACCGCGTCGGGCGCCTTCAGCCCGTCGGCCTGCAGCAGGATGTCGACCATGGGGACGGAGATCTGCGGCTCCTCCTCGCGCGGGATGGTGACCAGCGCGATCAGCCCGACGACGATGGCGGCCAGCAGGGCGAGCGGCGTCAGCGGGGATGTGATGGTCGCCCGCGTCAGGTTCCCGGAAAGGCCGAGCTTCATGGCCGCACCAGGCGGTCGCCGGCGGTCAGGCCGGACAGGATCTCGACACCCTCGGGCGTCTGCCGCCCGCGCTGCACCGGGACCTCCATCGGCGGCGCATCGCCACGCACCAGCCGCACATAGTCGACGCCATAGCGCGTCAGCAGGAAGTCCGCGGGGATCACGAAGGCCTCGCGCGTGCCAGCCGAGACCCAGACACGCACCCGCTCACCCACGAAATAGTCGCCGAGGCCCTTCACCTCCGCATCGGCCACGACGCGGCCGTTCTCGATCTGCGGATAGACGAGGCCGATGGTGCCCCGCCCGCGCCCGTCCTGGAGCATCGCCGCACCGTCGAGCCGGACGGGATCGCCCACGCTCAGGAACCGCGCGTGGCGTTCCGGCAGGCGCAGGCGCAGCACGAGGTTCTCCTCCGCCAGCGTGGCGATGGTCTCGCCCGGCATGACGACGGAGCCGAGCGTCACGGGAACGTCGAGGACGCGGCCCGAGGCGGGCGCCTCGATCTCTCCCTCGCTCGTCTGCTGCTCCAGTACCGCGCGCTCGGCCCGGCGCGCCTGCAGTGCGTTCTCGGCCACGCGCAGCGCCGTTCGGATCTCGTCCAGACGGGCGGTCGGCAGCGTTCCGCGGCTGACCAGCGCCTCGATCCGGCCGAGGTCGGTCGCCGCCTGCGCCCGCTGCGCCTCCAGTCCCGCGATCTGCGCGTCGAGCGCGCGCATCTGCAAGGCGAGCTTGTCGTCGACGATCATGCCGATGACCTGGCCGGCCTCGACCCGGTCGCCCTCGCCGGCGCGAAGCGTGACCAGCGTGCCGCCGATGCGGGCGCGCGCGGGCACGACGCTGCGGCTCTCCACGGTCGCGAACACCGCCTTCTCGTCGGCGATCTGCACGGGCGCGACGGTCAACGTCTCCTGCGCCTGCGCGCCCGGGAACGCCATGCCCGGGACCGCCATGAAGGCGGCGAGCGCCGCCGCGGCGAAGAGGGAAGCCTTTGTCATGGGGGGTATCCTTCAGGAAGCCTGCGCCGGGTCGGGCGCGCAATAGAGCATGTGCAGCGTGTCGACGATCTGACGTACCTCAACACTGGCGATCTCGTAGCGGACGGTCTGCCCGTCGCGGCGGGCACGGACCACGCCGTCCCGGCGCAGCAGCGCGAGATGCTGCGAGACGTTGGAATCCCTCAGGTCAAGCGCGGCTGCAAGTTCCCCCACCGAC
>JAJLJT010000181.1:0-3559 GCA_033844555.1 Alphaproteobacteria bacterium
GCGCCGCGCCGCGTCCTCCGCCCAGTCGTCGGTGTAGGCGACCGTCGCGTGGCGGCCGTGCGTCTCCACGTCGCGGCGCAGCGTCGTGACCTCATAGGGCCGGCCGTGGCTCACCAGCGTCACCGTGCCGTGGTCGATGCCGGTCGGCACGGGCTTGATGCCCGCGGCCTCGGCGCGCGCCATCACCGCGTCCGGGGTCAGCGGCGTCGCGATGTCGATGTCGTCGACCTCCGCGCCCAGCAGCGCGTTGCGCACGCACCCGCCGACGAAGCGCGCCTCGCCGCCGTCTGCTGTCAGCGCCGCCATCACCTCGCGCGTCGCGGTCGCCTCCAGCCAGTCGCCGGCGATTTTCATTGCCTCTCCTGCACCGGTTCGAAGCGTCCGGGGATCAGCTTTCCGTCCTCGATCCGCGCCGGGACGTAGACGCTCTTCGGCGCCGAGGAATCCCCGTGCCCGATCAGCCAGAACCCGAGCCCGCCCAGCACCAGCCCCGCCGCCGCCAGCGCCGCGATGTGCCGGTTCGTCACCTCGTCGGGGCCCTTGCCGCGGGCGCGCGCGTACTTCAGCCACAGCCAGTAGAGGACGAACGGCAGCACGAAGAGGACGATATTGAACGCAACCCGAATCATGCCCCTTGCGCCTCCCCCGCGCCCGCCGTCTCGGTTTCGGCCACTCTCAGCGCCAGCCCCCGCAGCATGCCCGCGGTCGCGCCCCAGATATAATAGCCCTGCCAGGGCATCGCGTAATATTCCCGCCGCTCGCCCTGCCAGTCGCGGGCGTGGCGTTCGTGATTGCGCGGGTTCATCAGGAAGTCGAGCGGCGCCTCGAACACCTCCGCCACCTCGTGCGGATTGGGGACGAGCCGCACCCCCGGGTCGACGAAGCCCAGCACCGGCGTCACGCGGAAGCCCGTGCCCGTCACGTAGAAATCGAGCAGCCCCGCCACCTCGACATGGGCGCGGGCAAGGCCCACCTCCTCCTCCGCCTCGCGCAGCGCGGCATCGACCGCGTCGGTGTCCTCCGGGTCGACCTTGCCGCCGGGGAACGCGATCTGGCCCGCGTGCGAGGGAAGATGGTCCGTGCGCCGCGTCAGGATCACGGTCGCCCCGTGCGCCCGCTCCACCACGGGCACGAGCACCGCGGCGTCCCGCAAGCTATCGGGCGCGAACCGTGCCGCCGACGGGTTGAGGTCGTAATCGCTGGTCGCACCGGGCGGGCGCGCCTTCAGCGCCCGCTCGATCCGACCCCGCCACGCACCCGCGCGCGCGCCCCTCAAAGGCCGAGCTCCCGGGCCGGCGCGAAGGGGAAGAACACGCCCCCGCTCCACACGCCGAAGAGGCGCGCGCCGTCCTTCTCCTCCACCGTGCCGTAGTCGACGAGGTAGTAGAACATCGCCCGGTTCACCCGCGCCTCCAGCCGCGCGCGCACCAGCACATAAGGCGTGGGTTCGCCCGTCTCCGGGTCCTTCTCGATGCGAATCGGGTGCTCCGCGTCCGCCGTGACGAAATCGCCGACATTGGTGCGGAAGGTCAGCGTCTGCGCGCGCCCCTCGCCCTTCGCCTCCACGTCGACCGCGACGAAGGGCACGTCCTCCACCTCGATGCCGACGCGCTCCACCGGCGTGACCAGCACGTAAGAGCCGTCGTCCTCCTTGCGCAGGATGGTCGAGAACAGGCGCACCAGCCGCTCCCGCCCGATCGGCGTGCCCTGGTAGAACCAGAGCCCGTCGCGCGCGATGCGCATGTCGATCTCGCCGCAATACTCCGGGTTCCAGAGGTGCACCGGCGGCAGCCCCTTTTCCGCATTGGCGCTTGCCGCCCGCGCCAGCCCGTCGAGCCCTGCGGGTGCGTCCGTCTTTTGGTCAGTTCCAGACACGCTGTCGCCTTAATCCCCTTGCCTGATGAGGTCCGCTTCGCCCCCGCGCCGGCGGCCTCTTGCCGCTTCGGTTGCGGCTTCGCCTTTCCGGCGCTTCATGGGGCAATATATGGTGTTCGGTGACCGGTTTACAGGGAAGCCCAGCATGTCCGACCACGCAAGCCAGGATGCCCGCGCCGCCGCAGAGGTTGCCGAGGTCGACGCCATCGCCGCGCGGCTCGCCCGTGCCCGCGACGCCGTCGACCGCGTCATCGTCGGCCAGCGCGACGTCATCGAGCAGACGTTCATCACCCTTCTCGCGGGCGGCCACGCCTTGCTGGTCGGCGTTCCGGGCCTCGCCAAGACCAAGCTCGTGACCACGCTCGGCACGGTGCTCGGTCTCGACGCGGGCCGCATCCAGTTCACGCCCGACCTCATGCCCGCCGACATCACGGGCGCCGAGGTGCTGGAGGAAACCCAGACCGGCGAGCGGGTGTTCCGCTTCATCAAGGGCCCCGTCTTCTGCCAGCTGCTGATGGCGGACGAGATCAACCGGGCGAGCCCGCGCACCCAGTCCGCGCTCCTCCAGGCGATGCAGGAGGCGCACGTGACCGTCGCCGGCCAGCGCTACGACCTGCCGCGCCCGTTCCACGTGCTCGCGACCCAGAACCCGCTGGAGCAGGAGGGCACCTACCCCCTGCCCGAGGCGCAGTTGGACCGCTTCCTGCTGCAGATCGACGTGACCTACCCCAGCCTCGCGGCGGAGCGGGCGATGCTGCTCCAGACCACCGGCGATCATGAGCCTGTGGCCGAGGCCGCGCTCGATCCGGAGACGCTGATGTCCGCCCAGCGCCTCGTGCGCCGCCTGCCCATCGGCGAGAGCGTGGTGGACGCCATCGTCTCCCTCGTCCGCTCCGCCCGGCCGGAGGACGAGACCGCGGCGGAGCCCGTGCGCGCCCACCTCGCCTGGGGACCGGGCCCGCGCGCCGGACAGGCGCTGATGCTCGCGGTGCGTGCCCGCGCCCTGCTCGACGGGCGCATCGCGCCCTCGGTCGACGACGTGATCGCGCTCGCCCCGCCGATCCTGCGGCACCGCATGGCGCTGAACTACGCCGCCCGCGCCGAGGGGGAGACGCTCGACGCGCTGATCGGCCGTCTTCTCGCGCCGTTGCGCTGACGCAGGGTCGACGGAGGCGCGATGGCACTCCCCTCTCCCGACGCACCCGCCGGACGCCCCCTCGGGCCGGAGGACGCGCGCCCCTTGCGCGCCGAGGCCGAGGCGCTGGGCGCCCGCCTGCCGCCCCTGCTGGTGGAGGCGGAGCGCGTGGCCGCGACGGTCGCCCAAGGGGTGCACGGGCGCCGCCGCGTCGGCATGGGGGAGACGTTCTGGCAGTACCGCCACGCCCGCGCGGGCGATCCCGCGACCGCCATCGACTGGCGTCAGTCCGCCAAGGCCGACCGCCTCTATGTCCGCGAGAACGAGTGGGAGGCGGCGGAGACTGTCTGGCTCTGGTGCGACCGTTCGGCCTCCATGGCCTGGCGCTCCTCGGCGAAGCTGCCGGAGAAGGGCCATCGCGCCGGGCTGCTCACCCTTGCGCTCACCTCGCTGCTCCTGCGCGGGGGGGAGCGTGTGGGCCTCATCAGCCACGCCGGCGGCGAGGCGCGCCCGCTGACGGGCCGTGCCGCCCTCGACCGCGTGCTCGAC
>JAJLJT010000182.1:0-5306 GCA_033844555.1 Alphaproteobacteria bacterium
TCGGCCGTCGTGCCTGCGCTGCCGCCCAGCGCGCCGAGCGTCGTCATGTTCCCGTGCGCCGTGGCATGGCCCAATGTTCCCTCTGCGAGGCCGACGACGATCCATTCGCGCGCCTCGGGGCGGATCCAGACGGTCAGATCCTTGTGTCCGCCGTCGAGGGCGACCCGCACGGTCGCCTGTCCCGTCGCGAGCGTCGGCTGCAACCGGATCCGGGCAATCCCGTCCGCGCCCACCGCGACGCGGGCCGCGCTGCCGCCCTGGGCCGGGGCGCGCGGGATCCGGGCCAGCGGGTCGTCGTCGCGCCGGATCGCGAAGGGCGGAAGCGCAGTCACCTCCAGCAGGCGGCCCGCATGCACCGGCCGGCCCGCGCGGTCGGTCACGCGCACCACGATCTCCGGCGCGGTGGAGCCATCTGCAACGAGGGTCGATTGGTCTGTGATAACATGCGCTTGTGCGGCTTCGCTGACGTAATGTACCTGACGCTCGAAACGCGCCGTCTCCTCCCCGGCAGGCGAGGTGACGATGGCGAGCAGAGCGTTCGCGCCCTCCACCAGATCGATGCCGCGCCAATGGCTGATCGCGGCATTGCCAGAGGCCGCGCGGACCGTCTCCACGAAATTCAGCCGGGGGACAGGCGCGCCGTTGAGGACGAGCGTGACCTTGTCACCCGCCGCATGGCGGATGCCCAGGTCGAGAGAGGGAATGGCAGGGGTCTGCCCGTCCTCGGGATAGATCCAGGCCGCCGTGGCGGGCTGGCCGTCGATCCAGCCGGGCCGCTGGGCCGGATGCACGGCCGCAGTCCGTCCGCTCGTGCCGGCAGCCGGCTCTCCGGCCGGCGAGGCGCCGGTGCTGGCCATCAGGGCGGCAAGACGGCTTTCCGCGCCGGCTGGCGGCTGGCGTCCGATGCGGCGGAGGTGGAAGTTGGCCCGCGCGACGCTGCCTCCGGCGATATCTACGAATTGACTGTAGGGACGTCCTGCAAACCGAGAATTTTCCTCGCAAAAGACGACCTCGTAGCCTTGTGGAAGACTCGCCGTGTCGAGCTGCAGGACATGGGTTCCGGGACGGATGTCCTCGATATGGTAGAGGCCGTCCGCATCGGTCGTGACGTAGCGGCCGTCTTCGAGATAGAGGCGAACGCCGCCGAGCCCCTCGATGTGTCCGATCTCGCGCGGCCAGCTGCCGTCGGGATCGCATGCGTCCACCATCACCCGCCCCAGCACGATCGACTGGGAGCGAAACAGGTCGTCGCGGATGCGCACTTCTGCCGTCGCCGTGTTGGAGAGGAAGCCGCCCGTTGCGCTTGCCCGCGCGCGGTTGATCGCCGGGCCCGGCCGCGCGGCGCCGGTCACCTCTGCCACATAGCCGATCTCGACGGTTGCACCTGCGGGCAGGAGCGCCAGCGACATGGTCAGCGTCCGCCCGTCAGGCCCGATGGCCGGATTGCCTGTGCGGGTCCCGTTGATCGTCAGCGAGCCCGGCTGGTAGCGCAGCCCGAAGGGCAGCGTGTCCACTATGTCGACGCCGGTCGCGTCTGCCGCATCGCCATTGGTCAGCGTCAGGGCATAGGACAGGAAATCCCCCGCATCGGCGGTCCCGGAACTCGCCGACTTGGCGAGAACGAGCGCACGGCGGGGGTCGAGGGGGATGTCGATCTCGAGCGGCGGGCCGGCCGCCACTGTAAAGGGATCGCCGCGCGAGCCGGGCACAAGCTGATAGGGCGCCCCCGGTAGCGCCTGCAGGGCGGCATCCGGTACCGTCGAGGGCGCGACATGATCGGGGCCGGGGTCGACCTCCAGCCGGTAGGTGCCCGGCGCCACGAGCGGGAACAGGTACTCGCCCGCGGGGAAGGTGTAGACCCGGCCGCTGGCGTCCGTCGCCCCGGTTCCGGTCACGACGCTCGACGGGTAGGCGGACACGCCGTCCTGGCCGAAGACCGTTGCCGGCGCGCCCGTGACAGCGTCGACAAGCCGCACGGTCAGGCCATCGAGAAGCTGGCCCGTCGCGCTGTCGAACACGCGGCCGAAGGGGTCCACCAGAACCTGCGCCTCGACCGTGTCGGCGCTGTCGAACGGATCGATGTATGTCGCCGCGATCGTGCCGTGGCTCGGGCTGCTGAGCGCGCCGTCGAAGGGGCCCGTGCCGGCGCCCTCGCGCACCAGGATCCAGCCGGTGAAGACGCCGGTCCCGGGCCCGGTCTCGAACAGTTCGATCGTTTCGCTGTCGCCGCTGTCCCGCGCGTTGAGGGCGACGCGCACCGTGTCGGTCGTGGCCGGGTCGAGGTTGCGGTTCTCGTCCTCGACCACCACGAACAGATGGTCCCCGGCGAACAGCGCGTTCGAAGCCTGCAACGGCAGCGTGGACGGAAGCGCGACCCCGGCCGGAGCCGGCGAGGGCACCGTGGGGGCTGCGCCGCCGGCCGCCGTGGCGTAGCCGCTGTTCACCAGGATGGTGGGGGTGCCGTCGGGGCTCTGGCGCATCAGGGTCATGCGCGCCGCGGTGCGCGGCGGCAGGACCTGGAAGGCGACCGTGTTGGAGGAGCGGGTTTTCGCTTCCCCATCCGAGACGTAGTCGACGTGTGCCGTGTTCTGGATGAGTGTGCCGGGCGGCGTCGCCGCCTGTGCGGCCGGCGCCGCGGCCAGCAGGGCGAGGACAGTGCCGGCAGCGGCGAGGACGACCCCCCACGCGCGCGTGATCGCGGGTGCCCACGCGCACGCGCGCGAGGCGAAACCCCGGGCCGGCGCCCGGGCCGGACGCGCAAGACGCGCGCCGATGTTTCCCGCAATCGTCATGGGCAGGGTCATGCCTCGCTCGATGGGGTCGCGGCGGCGGTCCACTGGACATGCCGCCCCCGTCGACGCGGGGAGAGGGGTAGCTTCCCCGCGCCTCGGCTGCTGCATCGCAAGGCGGGTGCGGGAAGACCTGTCGCTTCCCGCACCCCGGTTGCCGATTGGCCGGTTTCCGCTGCCCGGCGTCAGTCGATCAGGGCGCGGATCACCAGCTGGACGCTGCCGCCGCCGCCCGCGATGTTGTTCGCAGTAGCAGAGACGGTCCCGGCCGCTTCCGACGGGCCGGTGTCGAACGTCGAGGTCGAGCTGTGGAAGCCCGAGAACGTCACTTCCGTGGGAAGCACGTCGGTCAGGGCCACGTTCTCGGCGTTCGCGGACCCGTTGTTCGTCACCGTGATCGTGTACTCGATGCACGCGCCCGGCAGCGCGTACTGGTTCGCCGATACGGTGTCGGTCACGCAGTTGGTGGGGTTCTCGCTGATCACCTGCATCGTCTTGGAGACGACGAGTGTGGCGGTCACGACCTCGTAGACGCCCTCGTTGGAGTGGATGCCGTCGGTGGCGGCATCCGCCGTGCCCGCACCGTCGGCGAACACCGTTTCCTCGGTGGCGAGGTCGTTGGTGGCGCTTTCCGTCGTCACCGTCGTCGTCCCGACGTCGAGCGTCGTCGCGGTAACCGTGATCGTGTCGATCGCGCCGTCGACCGCCGAGGCCGGAATGTTCGCGACGATGAAGACGGTCGTCGATGCCGCGTAATTCGTCGTGTTCGTCGCATGGCCGAGGTTGAAGGCCAATGTGGTCGACCCGGACGACGGCGCATACTGCGTATCCGTGCCCGCGTCGAAGACGCCGTTGTCGTTTGCGTCGATGTAGACGACGTACTCGCCAGCAGCCGGGGCCGCGCCCGTGCCGAGCGTCAGGCCGAGCGCCGTTCCTCCGCCGGCAACGGACACGTCGATGTCATAACCCTGCTCGCCATTGCCGGTGTTGGTGACCGTGTAGGCCAGCACCTCGGCGGCCTGGCCGGGAATGACCTGGTTGGTGCCCGCAGCCGCGACGGTAACGTCGATCTTGCGGTCGACCACGAACTCCGCCGTGTCGGTCGAAGCCGTCTGCGCGACGCCGCCGACGTTGTAGGCGACCGATACCGTGTTCGACACCGTGGTCCCCGCCTCGGTCCCCACGGCCAGAGCTGGCGACGCCGCGAGCGCGAGGCCCGCAAGTCCGAGGCCTCCCGCGAGGAGCCCCCTGCACGCGGCCTTGGAGAAGGCCGTAAAACTCAACTCGCACATGTTCCACACCTCTAAGTGCCCTCCAGGGACACACATGTGTATGGAACCTTCTTCAACAGAGCGTTACTTTCACCATACTAGCGAAGATTCTGCGTCGATTCCGACTGAGACTGCAACTAATGAGTGTAGTTTGTTGTTGGGTTGTATAGCGGCGCCATGTGTCATGGCTCCTGGATTCAGGCCAGGACAGCGCAGTTTTCGCGTGCCGGCCGAAAAGCCGAAGGGCGTGGCCGGCAGTACCGGTCACGCCCTTTGGAACGTGCCGGCGCCGGGCTTGCGCCCGACGCCGCAGAAGGTGTCGCGGGCCTAGTTCAGCACTGCGCGATAGCTGACGGCGCCGGCGGTCTGCGCCGGAACCGGGGCGGTCAGCACGAAGCGGATGTGGGTGTAGTCCTCGGGCCCCGCTTGCCGATCCTTGCCGTCCGGACCCTTGACGAAGAGCGTGTTCCACGGGCCGAAGCTGCGCCCGTCGTCGACGGAGAACAGCACGGTCGCCCCCGCGCCCTCGGCGGTTCCGTCGCGATAGGTCATCTCCTTGGGCACGGCTGTGGTGACCACGATGTTCTCGGCAGCCGTGTCGCCGGCATTCTTGTAGCGGATCGTGTAGATCACCTCTTCCCCCGGCACGACGCGGGTCGCCGGCACGCGGCTGACCACCTTCTCGCCGCGGTCGTTGGTGGTGACCACCTCCTTCTCGGGAAGGTTCTGTACTTCGATCCGGTTGGCGAGGGCTGGACCCGCGAGCAGACTGGCGATGAGGCCGATGGCAGGCAACAGTCGGCGCATGGAAGTTCCTCCGCGGAATGAACACGATTGCATGTCCGCAAAGATCGCGCTTCAGGGTTAAAAGTCCGCTAAGAACTCGCGCGTGGCGGGAGTGACATCAGGCACGGCGGGAGAAGGTCACCAGCAGGACCCCGGCCACGGTCACCCCCATGCCCGCAAGCGCGAGCGGGGGCATGCGCTCCCCGAACAGGATCCACGCGATCGTCGCCGTGCTGGGCGGCACGAGGAAGAACAGGCTCGCGACGTTCGATGCCGCGCCCCGCCGGATCAGGACATAGAGCAGGCTGACGGCGCCCAGCGACAGCACGAGCGTCAGCCAGAGCAGCGCGAACACAAGCTCTCCGGTCCAGCGGATCTCGCCCGTCTCGAAGATCAGCGCCATCGCGCCGCATGCGACCGCCGCGGCCACGAACTGCACCACGATTCCGGCCCGCATCGG
>JAJLJT010000183.1:0-3378 GCA_033844555.1 Alphaproteobacteria bacterium
ATGAAGCTCGCAAGCGGCGCCGCAACGAGAACGAAGCCAAGCAGGAACAGCGCGTGCAGCATGCCCGCGACCGGACCGTGTGCGCCCGCCCGCACATTGGTCGCCGTGCGCGCGATGGTGCCGGTGACGCAGAAGCCGCCGAACAGCGCCGCGCCGATGTTGGCCGCGCCCTGCGCCACAAGCTCGCAGTTCGAGCGGTGGCGGCGGCCCGTCATGCCGTCCGCCACGACGGCGGACAGCAGGGATTCGATGGCGCCCAGCAGGGTGAAGGCGATGGCGCTGGGAAGCACTGCCTGAACCTTGGCGAGCGTGATTTCGGGCAGCGCGGGCAAGGGCAGGCCCGCCGGAATGCCGCCGAACGCGCTGCCGATGGTCGCCACCGGAAGATCGAGGCCCCATGTCGCAAGCGCGCCTGCCGCAACGGCGATCAGCATGCCCGGCCAGTGCGGGCGCGCCCGTTTCAGGCCCGCGATCAGCGCGATGGTGATGGCCGCAACGGCGACGGTGGGGACGTCTGCCGTCGGCGCGGCGGACCAGAGCGCGGGCAGCTTCTCGAGCAGCGGTCCCGGTTCCGATCCCGGCAGCCTCAGGCCGAACAGCGCCCGGATCTGGCTGGCGAAGATGATGACGGCGATGCCCGCGGTGAAACCGACGGTCACGGGGTATGGAATGAACTTGATGTAGGTGCCGAGCCGCGCGAAGCCGACCGCGATCAGGAACAGGCCGGACATGAGGGTTGCGAGGATCAGCCCGTCGAGCCCGTGCATCTGCACGGTGCCGAGGACGAGAACGATGAAGGCGCCCGCGGGGCCGCCGATCTGGAACCGGCTGCCGCCCAGCGCCGAGACGAGGAAACCGCCGACGATGGCCGTGTAGATGCCGCGGTCGGGCGACAGCCCCGACGCGATGGCGATGGCCATCGAGAGAGGCAGGGCCACGATGGCGACGGTCAGGCCCGCGATCGCGTCGGCGCGGAGCTGCGCGAGGCCGTAGCCCTCCCTCAGCACCGTCACGAGCTTGGGTGTGAAGAGATCGCGGAATCCGGGGGCATCCGCGGGGTGAGCGGGTCGTGAGGCGGCGCCTCGCGTCAGGGTCGTCATTGTGCGCAGCAGCCCCTTTCGGGTGCGCGGCGGGGGCGTCGGCTGAATCCGGCGTCGCCGTCGGCTTCGGTTCCAGGGAGCGCGGGCCGTCGGCAAGCGACGGAAACACGGGCCGGGAGGCTACCCGCGCATTCAGCAGGGCGCATATTAGTGGCGAGGGCTCTGCCGGTCGAGTGGCCGGGCGCTGCAGCAGCCATGCATCTGCTTTGCGCGCGCCGCGATTTGTGGCAGCGTCCTTGTCCGGACCAATCACCGAAGGCCTTCCAGCATGACCGACCGGCACGACATCCTCCGCGAGATCGAGCGCAAGCTTCTCTGGCTCGCGTGCTGGACGGTGCACAATGCGAACAATGTCCGGGAAAAGACCGACGGGTTGAAGATCGGCGGCCACCAGGCGTCGTGCGCGTCCATGGTGTCGATGATGACAGCGCTCTATTGCTCGGTCCTGAAGCCGGAAGACCGGGTGGCAGTGAAGCCGCACGCCTCGCCCGTGTTCCACGCTTTGCAGTATCTCGCGGGCAACCAGACGCGGGAAAAGCTGGAGGCGTTCCGCGGCTATGGCGGCGCGCAATCCTATCCGAGCCGCACCAAGGACGTGGACGACGTGGACTTCTCCACCGGCTCGGTCGGCCTCGGCGTCGCGATCACGGCGTTCGCTTCCATGGTGCAGGATTATCTGGGCGAAAAGGGCTGGGCGGAGACGCGTCCCGAGGGCCGCATGATCGCGCTCGTCGGCGATGCCGAGCTTGACGAGGGCAATGTCTACGAGGCGCTGCAGGAGGGCTGGAAGCACGGCCTGCGCAACACCTGGTGGGTGATCGACTACAACCGGCAGAGCCTCGACGGCGTGGTGCGCGAGGGTCTGTCGCAACGGATCGCGGCGATCTTCGGGGCCTTCGGCTGGGACGTGGTCACGCTCAAATACGGCGCCCTGCAGCGGGCGGCCTTCGACGAGCCGGGGGGCACGCGCCTCAAGGACTGGATCGACAATTGCCCGAACGCGCTCTACTCGGCGCTGACGTTCCAGGGCGGTGCTGCGTGGCGCAAGCGCCTGCTCGACGAGATCGGCGACCAGGGCGACGCCACGCGCCTGATCGAGAGCCGGTCGGACGCCGAGCTTCAGGCGCTGATGACCAATCTCGGCGGCCATTGCCAGGAGACGCTGATCGAGGCGTTCGAAGCCATCGACCACGACCGCCCGGTCGCCTTCGTCGCCTATACGACCAAGGGGTGGAACACGCCGCTCGCGGGCCACAAGGACAACCACGGCGGCATCATGACGAACGCGCAGATGGACGCCTTCCGCGCCGCCATGTCGATCCGCGAGGGGCATGAGTGGGACATGGGCGAGGGTCTCTCGCTGAGTGCAGACGAGGTGCGCGACTTCATCCGCTCACGCCCCTTCTTCGCAGGCGGCACGCGGCGGAAGACGGCCGCGCGGGTCGCGACGCCGGGCCCTGTCTGGCTGACCGACAAGGCGCTGGCGACGCAAGGCGGGTTCGGCAAGATCCTCGACGCGCTGGCGAAGTCCGACCACCCGCTGGCCGACCGGATCGTGACGACCTCGCCGGACGTGACGGTCTCCACGAACCTCGGGCCGTGGGTCAACCGGCGCGGCCTCTTCTCGCGCGAGAAGATCGCCGACACCTTCCGTGAGGAGCGGGTGCCGTCGGCGCAGAAGTGGTGGTTCTCGAAGGACGGGCAGCATATCGAGCTGGGCATCGCGGAGATGAACCTGTTCCTGCTGCTGGGTGCGGCGGGACTTTCCCATTCGCTCTTCGGAGAACGGCTGCTGCCCGTCGGCACGCTCTACGATCCCTTCGTGATGCGCGGGCTCGATGCGCTCAACTACGCCTGCTACCAGGACGCGCGCTTCCTGCTGATCGGCACGCCGTCGGGGGTGAGCCTCGCGCCCGAGGGGGGCGCGCACCAGTCGGTCGGCACGCCGCTGATCGGCATGTCGCAGGACGGGCTTGCATCGTTCGAGCCGGCCTTCCTCGACGAGCTCTCGGTCGTCATGGACTGGGCCTTCGACTACATGCAGCGCGACGGGGCGGGCGACGCGGACGAGCGGACGTGGCTGCGCGACGAGACGGGCGGCTCGGTCTACCTGCGTCTCTCCACCCGCGCCATCGAGCAGCCGCACGGCAGCCCGCGCCAGGACGCGGCGTTCGCGCAGCGCGTGATCGACGGGGCCTACTGGCTGCGCGAGCCGGGGCCCAACGCGGAGGTGGTGATCGCCTACCAGGGCGTGGTCGCGCCCGAGGCGATCGAGGCG
>JAJLJT010000184.1:0-6181 GCA_033844555.1 Alphaproteobacteria bacterium
CGGCTGCGGCGTCGCGAACCAGCCGCCGTGCATCAGCGGATCCTGGAGGATGTTCGGATCGGACCACAGCCCCGTGCCCAGAAGGCGCACCGCGTCGAGGTCGATATCGTAATAGGGCAGCAACGCCACGACGGAGCGCACCGCAAGCGCGTTCTCCGGGATCAGCGCCGCCTGCCATGTCTGGGCCGCGAAGCGTTCCACGGGCGCCGCCATCTCCTGCGGGTCCGGCGGATAGGTTGCAGAGGCGGTCACGAGTGCCCCCGCGCGCGGCGCGATGCCGGTCAACGCCTGCGCCACGCGCGCGCCATAGGCGGTCTCCGGCGTCAGGCTGCCGATCTGCTGGAAGCCCTGCGAGACCGCGTAGGAGACGACGCGCGCCACCTCGTCCTCCGGCAGGAAGCTCAGCAGGAAAACATTGTTGCCGGCGACCGTGCTGTCGGTCGAAAAGGCAATCACGTTCACGCCATAGCTGGCCGCAAGCGGCCCGACCGCCTGCACGGAATGGGAGAAAAGCGGGCCGAGAATGAGTTCCGCCCCCTGGTCCAGGGCGCTGCGGGCCGCGGCGCTGGCGCCGTCGGCGGTACCGCCGGTGTCGTAGAAGGCAAGCTGCAGACGCGGCTCGTTCAGGTCGTTCGCGGCGAGCTGCGCTGCATTGGCGAGCGCGCGGGCCACCCGCTGCACGCCCGGCTGCGGCGCACCGGTGGGCAGCAGGACCGCAACCTGGACCGGCGTATCGCGCGTGGCGGCGTCGGCCGCGGGCATCTGCGCCGGAAGCTCGCTGGCGGGACGGGAGTCCTGGAGGATCACACCGGTCGACCCCGACTGCACAGGTGCGGGAGGGGCGGTCCGCTGCGCGCATCCCGCCGTCAGCAGGGCGCCTGCGGCGAGCACGAGGCCAAGTCTGGCCGCCCGCGCGAGCAGCGGTCGGAAAATGCGCTGGCCGTCCGTCTGAGCCATCGGTCTATACTCCCCCTGACACCGAGATACACGTGAATGGAACCCCTTGGCGTGCGACAGACTAAGTCCGAGGCCCCCGAGACACAACCGAACGCGGACGCGCCACTGGCTGCAAACGCGCCGGTGTGGCGCAAAATCCCGCTCGACGCAGGGCTCCATGTCGTGGCGACGCCGATCGGCAACCTGCGCGACGTGACGCTGCGGGCGCTCGACACTCTGGCCTCGGCAGACGTGATTGCCTGCGAGGACACGCGCATGACCGGCCGCCTGCTCGCGGCCTACGGCATCCGAACGCCGCTCACGCCCTATCACGATCACAACGCGGCAGCCGCGCGGCCGAAGCTGCTCGCCCGGCTCGCGGCCGGAGAGGCGATCGCGCTGGTCAGCGATGCAGGCACGCCGCTCGTTTCCGATCCCGGTTTCAAGCTGGTGCGCGCGGCGCTGGAGGCCGGCCACCGCGTCATCCCCGTGCCGGGCGCCTCGGCCCTGCTGGCGGGGCTCGTGGCGGCGGGGCTGCCGACCGACCGGATCACCTTCGCGGGCTTCCTGCCGTCGAAGGCCGGGGCGCGGGAGCGTGCGCTGCGGGCGCTTGCGGGACATGACGCCACGCTCGTCTTCTACGAGAGCGGCCCTCGCCTTGCCGCATCCCTCGCCGCGATGGCCGGGGTGTTGGGCGCGCGGGAGGCCGCGGTCGCACGCGAACTGACCAAGCTGCACGAGGAGGTGCGCCGCGGATCGCTGGAAGACCTTGCCGCGCATTATGCCGGGGCGGGGCCGCCGAAGGGCGAGATCGTCGTCGTCGTCGGCCCGCCCGGGGCGAGCGAAGAGCCGGATGCCGCCAGCCTCGATGCCCGGCTCGCCGAACTGGTCCCCGGCCTGGGCGTGAAGGGCGCAGCCCGCCAGGTCGCCACCGAGACCGGCCTGCCGATGCGCGACCTCTATGCCCGCGCCCTCGCCCTGCCCCGCTGAGCCGCCGCAGGCGAAGGTCCGGGCGGAGCGGGCCGGACGGCTGGCGGAGACGCTCGCCGCATGGGTGCTGCGGCTCAAGGGCTTCCGCGTGCTGGAGCGCCGTGTGCGCACACCCGTGGGCGAGATCGATCTCGTCGCCATGCGCGGCGCCCTCGTGCTGATCGTCGAGGTCAAGCGGCGCCCGACCCATGCGGAGGCGCTGGCCGCCGTCACGCCGCGGCAGCGCCATCGGCTGGCCAGGGCGGCTGCTTGGCTGATGGCACGCGATGCCCGGCTTGCCGGGGCAGACATGCGCTTCGACGTCGTGAGCGTGGACAAGTGGATGCGCGTGCGCCACCTTTCCGACGCTTGGCGCGAGTGACGAATCACCAGCCTTCGGGAGAGCGAGATGACCGACAACGGGCGCACGCGGCGCACCAGGAAGAGGCTGGCCCTGCTGGCCGTGCCGATGTTTCTGCTGGGCGGCGCATCCCTGCTCGGCGGCTGCGCGCCGGTGGTTTTCGGAGGGGCGGCGGCGGGCGGCGTCGCCGTCGCGCAGGAGCGCACTGTCGGCGATGCCTTCGACGATACGCGGATCAAGCTGGAACTGAACGGAAAGCTGCTCGGGTCGCCGCGCGAGGGCGTGTTCTCGGGCGTCGAGATCGAGGTGGTGGAGGGCCGTGTGCTGCTGGCAGGAACTGTTCCCCTGCCTGAGGACCGGATCGAGGTCGCCCGCATGGCGTGGACGACCCCCGGCGTGAAGAACGTGATCAACGAGATCCAGGTGGGCGACAGCTCCGGCATCGTGGATTTCGCCAAGGACACCTGGATCACCGCGCAGTTGCGCACCAAGCTGCTGTTTGACGAGAACGTCCGCAGCATCAATTACACGGTCGAGACGGTGAACGGCACGGTCTACCTGATCGGCATCTCGCGCAGTCCGGAGGAGGAGGCGCGAGTCACCGGCCATGCTGCCCGCATCGCAGGCGTGCAGAAGGTCGTCTCCTACGTGGTGCCGGTCGACGACCCCTCCCGACAGCCGCAGCCTCTCCAGCGTCCGCAGGGCTGACCACGCGCCAGGCCGGACGACCGCGCACCGGTTCCCGATTGATGCGGGGCCTTGCAGGGGCGTATGAGTCGATCCATGTGCGCCAGGTGCACGTGCGCGCGCCCGCAAGAGGCCCGACCCGGAGAGGAACCACGCCGACATGACCCAAGCCCAATCGCGCAGGCCCGTGGGGAGCACCTTGCGCGTCGCCATCCAGATGGACCCGATCGAGGGCATCGACATCCGCGGCGATTCCACCTTCCGTCTGGCGGTGGAGGCGCAGGAGCGCGGCCATACCCTCTGGTACTACCTGCCGGATGCGCTGAGCTACCGGGCCGGCCGCGTCGTGGCCCAGGCCCGCCGGATCGAGGTCCGCCGCGAGATCGGCAACCATGTCAGCTTCGGCGAAGACGCGCTGCTCGACCTTGGACGCGACGCCGATGTCGTCCTGATGCGGCAGGATCCGCCCTTCGACATGGCCTATATCACGGCGACGCACCTGCTGGAGCAGGTCCATGGCGAAACGCTGGTGGTCAACGATCCGGCCGAGGTGCGCAACGCGCCGGAAAAGCTGTTCGTGACGCGCTTCCCCGACCTGATGCCGCCGACGCTCATCTCCCGCGATCCGATGACCATCCGGTCGTTCCGGGAGGAGCAGGGCGACATCATCGTCAAGCCGCTTTACGGCAACGGGGGCGCGGGCGTCTTCCACCTGCCGGAGTCGGACGCGAACCTGAATGCGCTGCTCGAACTGTTCATGGGCATGAGCCGCGAGCCGGTGATGGTGCAGCGCTTCCTGCCGGAGGTGCGCAAGGGCGACAAGCGCATCGTGCTGGTGGATGGCGTGGCGGCAGGCGCGATCAACCGCGTGCCCGCAGCGGGCGATGCGCGCTCCAACATGCATGTCGGCGGACGCGCCGAGCCCGTGGAGATGAGCGCCCGCGACCGGGAGATCTGCGCCCGCATCGGGCCGGAACTGAAGGCGCGCGGCCTCGTGTTCGTCGGCATCGACGTGATCGGCGACTGGCTGACCGAGATCAACGTCACCTCGCCCACCGGCATCCAGGAAATCGAGCGCTTCGACGGCACCAATGTCGCCGCCCTGATCTGGCACGCCATCGAAGACCGGGTGGCGGCGACGTCGGCGGCGTGAGCTGGCAGGCACCCCTTCTGCGCGCCTATCTGCGCTGGACCATCAAGCGCGGACTGAAACCCGACCGTGGCGTCGGCTGGGTCCGCGCCAAGATGGACCGCGATATCCGTATCCTGCCGCCGCCGCCGCCGGAGGTGCGCATCCTGCCCACCCGGACCGGCGGCGTGCCCGGCGAATGGATCGAGACGGGTCCGGCGCTCGAGACGCCGGCGGTCCTTTACCTGCATGGCGGCGGCTATGTCTGCGGCTCGCCCCGCACGCACCGGCCGATCACCTGGCGGCTGGCCCGGGCGGCGGGCGCGCGTCTTCTCGTGCCGGACTACCGGCTCGCGCCGGAGCATCCCTGCCCCGCTGCAGTCGAAGACGCGGTCGCCACTTGGAAAGGCCTGATCGAGGCAGGAGTGCCGGCCGAAGGTCTCACCATCGCAGGCGACAGCGCGGGCGGGGGACTTGCGCTTGCGGCCATGCAGGCCATCCGGGACGCTGGGCTCCCCGGACCCGCCTGCGCCGTCCTTTTCTCGCCATGGACCGATCTCACCGGCAGCGGCGAGAGCATGCGGAGGAACGCCGCCGCCGACCCGATGCTGAGCCCGCATTTCGCGGCGGAAGCGGCCCGGCTCTATGCGCCCCGGGGCCGCCTCGACGCCGCCCCCTGCTCGCCGCTGTTCGGCGCCATGGAGGATTTGCCGCCCACCCTTGTCCTGGCGGGAACGACCGAGATACTGCTCGACGATTCCCGCAGACTGGCGGACCGCCTGCGCGAGGCGGGCGTCGACGTGACCCTCGACCTGTGGCCGAACATGCCGCACGCCTGGCCCTACTTCGGCGATGTCCTGCCCGAGGCGCGCACCGCGCTCGCCGAGGCTGGCCGCTTCATCCGCCGCCATACTGCGCGGTAGGGCCGCGCTCTCTGCCTTTTCTCTGGCACCCGAAGCGTGCATGACTACACTTGTGTTCGCGCATGGCGCGAGTTGCGGGGGTGACAGCGGGGCATCATGACGGCGCACGTCCATACGGTTGCGTTCCAGGGGATCGAGGCGGTGCCGGTCGAGGTGCAGGTGCAGATCACCAGCGGCCTGCCCGCTTTCGCCATCGTGGGCCTTGCCGACAAGGCGGTTTCGGAGGCGCGCGAACGTGTGCGCGCCGCGCTGGGCGCCATCGGCCTCGCGCTCCCGCCGAAGCGCATCACGGTGAACCTCGCCCCCGCCGACCTGCCCAAGGAGGGCAGCCACTACGACCTGCCGATCGCGCTCGGCGTGATGATCGCGGCAGGGGCCGCGCCGTCGGAGGCGGGGCAGTCGCACCTCGTCCTCGGCGAACTGGGGCTCGACGGCCGCATCGCGCCGGTGGCAGGCGTGCTGCCCGCTGCCGTCAGCGCACTTCAGCAGGACCGGGGCATCGTCTGTCCCGCCGCCTGCGGACCCGAAGCGGCATGGGCCGGGGACCTCGACATCGTGGCCGCACCCTCTCTGCTCGCCCTGCTCAACCACGTGCGCGGAACGCAGGTCCTGTCGCGCCCGGCGCCCGGCGCGGTCACGGACGGGGCCGCCCGCCTCGACCTGCGCGACATCAAGGGCCAGGAAAGCGCCAAGCGCGCGCTGGAGGTTGCCGCGGCGGGCGGACACAATCTGCTGATGATCGGGCCGCCGGGATCGGGCAAGTCGATGCTGGCCGCCCGCCTGCCGGGCCTGCTGCCGCCGCTCGACCCGTCGGAGGCGCTCGAGGTGAGCATGATCGCCTCGGTGGCAGGCCTGCTGGAGGGGGGGCGCATCTCCCGCATCCGGCCCTACCGCGCGCCGCACCACTCGGCGAGCCAGGCGGCCATGGTCGGCGGCGGCAGGCGGGCCCTGCCGGGTGAGGTCTCGCTCGCCCATCTGGGCGTGCTGTTCCTCGACGAGCTGCCGGAGTTCAACCGGGTCGTGCTCGACAGCCTGCGCCAGCCGCTGGAAACCGGCCGGACCGAGGTTGCCCGCGCCAATGCGCACGTGACCTATCCCTCGCGCGTGCAGCTGGTCGCGGCCATGAACCCCTGCCGCTGCGGGCACCTAGGCGACCCGGCGCTTGCCTGCGGCCGG
>JAJLJT010000185.1:0-1772 GCA_033844555.1 Alphaproteobacteria bacterium
TCCGCCCGCAGGCGCGCGCGGCCGCGGGCCGCCACCTCCTCGAGCGCATGGATGCCGGGCGCCTCGTAGGCGCCGAGGCCGCGCTTGTCGTCGTAGACAATGACCGACGGACGCCCGGTCTGCTCGCGCACCTCAAGCAGCTTGTCGACCTGCTCCTGGTCCTCGGCGACCGCGATGTCGGGGTCGCCATGGCTCATGTAGACCGAGAACTGCTGCACCGGCACGTCGGAGAACACGGGCGAGGGATAGGCCCGGAGCGCGTTTGCCGCCAGCATCGCCAGGTAGATCGAGACGCGGTTGTCGCCGACGACCGTCAGCGCCGCGCCAGGCTTCAACCCCAGTTCCTCGAACCCGGCCGCCAGCGCCAGCACCTCGTCGAGGATCTGCGACCACGTCCATTCCCGCCAGATGCCGTAGTCGCGCTCCCGGAAGCCGGTGCGCTTGCCGGCCTCGGCCGCATTGCAGGCGACCGCCGCCACCAGCGTCGCGGGCCCGCCGTCGGCGGTAACGGGCCAGGCGCGGATGAGCGATGTTGCGGAGACGGGCGCGTTCATGCCGTCACCCCCGCGTGCCGCCGCGCCGCACGCTCGCCCAGATAGGCCTTCACCACCTTGGGGTCCGCGATGGCGCTGCGCGGTTCGCCCTCGGCGATGATCTCGCCATAGCTGAGCACGGCCACGCGGTCGCAGATGGCGGTGACCACGTCCATGTGGTGCTCGATCAGCAGGATGGTCACGCCGCGTTCGTCGCGCGCGTCGAGGATGAAGCGCGCGATATACTCCTTCTCCTCCTGGTTCATGCCTGCCATCGGTTCGTCGAGGATGAGGAAAGACGGCTCGGCGACCAGCGCGCGCGCCAGTTCGACGCGCTTCTGCAGGCCCATCGGGATGACGTCCACCGGCTCGTCGCGGATGTCCTGCAACTGCATGAAGTCGATGATTTCCTCGACGATGCGGCGGTGGGCAAGCTCCTCGCGCTGCGCCCAGACCCAGTAGAAGAGCGTGGCAAGCGCGCTGGGCTTCATGTGGGTGTGGCGGCCGACGAGAATGTTGTCGAGCACGCTCATGCCCTTGAAGAGGGCGAGGTTCTGGAAGGTGCGCGCCACGCCGCGGCCCGCGATCGCGTGCGGCGCGAGGTTGGTCACATCCTCGCCCAGAAGCCGCACATTGCCGGCCTCGGCCGGGTAGAAGCCGGTCATGACGTTGACCATCGTGGTCTTGCCCGATCCGTTCGGACCGACGAGGCCGAAGATCTCGCCCTTGAAGACGTCGACATCGACGCCCTTCAGCGCCTTCAGGCCGCCGAACGACCGCTCGATGCCCCGGCAGGACAGGATCGGGTCCATCGCCCGGGCGCTTGCGTCAGGCGCGCGCATGGCTGCGACCGCCACCGGCCCGCTTGCCGGGCACCGGACGGACTCCAGACGGACGGGAACCGCGCCCACTTGCCACGAAATCTCTCCTCCCATCGGGGATGCGGTCTTGAACGCCGCCCTCCCGTTGAATTTATTGAATAGCACTCATTTGCGACTGTCAATGCCCGCCCGTAGCGCAAGGCGAACCGGGCCGCCGCACCTCTTTCGCAGCGCAGCATTTCTTGACGGAACGCATGGGAGACCCCAGACTGACCAGCAAATGAACGCTAATCACTTGGTGGGCGCAGCATCAGCCCGCCCTTGACGCAGCATGCGCATTCGTGGCGTTTTCCGCAGCCTCACTCCTGCCCCAAGAACGGACGAGCGAATTCCCGCGATGACAAAGCCAGCGGCCCAG
>JAJLJT010000186.1:0-4890 GCA_033844555.1 Alphaproteobacteria bacterium
GCCTACACGACCGGCGCGGAACTGCGCGTCGACGGCGGCCTGCTCGACTCCATCCAGACGCACCTCGCCGGGCGTCCCCGGACCGGGAGCTGAGACCCATGTGGATCCCGCGTCCCGACCCGGATCGCGCGCGCCGCTACCATGCCGAGGGCTGGTGGCGCGACGCCTCCATCGGCCAGGCGGTCGCGGCGTCCTGCGCGGCGCGGGCCAGTCACGTCGCCGTGCGTGACGCGCAAGGGGGCACGCTGACCTACGCCGAACTCGACGCGGCTGCCGCGCGCCTCGCGGGCTGGCTGCGGGGCCGGGGCGTTGGCGCGGGCGACATCGTCACCGTCTGCCTGCCGAACCGGGTCGAGGCCATCGTCGCCTTCCTCGGCGCGCTGAAGCTGGGCGCGGTCCTCAATCCCGTGCCCGTGACCTACGGCCCCGCCGACATGGCCTATGTGATCGGCAAGTGCGCCAGCAAGGCCGTGATCGTCCCCGGCCGGTTCCGCAGCGCCGACTACACCGCTTACATGGCCCGCATCCTTCCCGGCCTTGGCCACGCGCCCGCCGTCCTCGTGCTGGGCGAGGGCGCGCACGCGGCCGGCACGCCGTGGGCGGAGGCGCTCGCCACGGCCCCGCTGGCGGACACCGCCGCGCCCGACCCGGACGGGCCCGCCGCAGTGCTTTTCACCTCGGGCACCGAGTCCCAGCCCAAGGGGGCGGTGCACAGCCACAACACGATCCTCTTCGGCGAGCGCGCGATGGCCCGCGCGCTGGACCTGACCGCGGACGACATCGCCTTCATGGCCTCGCCGATCTCCCACGCGACCGGCTTCCTGCACGGGTTCGCGATGACCATGATGCTGGGGGGCACGCTCAGCCTGCTCGACGTGTTCACCGCGCCCGCGGCCATCGCGCAGATGCGCGCCCACCGGGCGACCTGGACCATGGGCGCGACGCCCTTCCTCGCCGACACCGCACGGGAGCTTGCCGCGCGATCCGGGACGCTGCCGGACCTGCGCTATTTCCTCTGCGGCGGCGCGCCGGTGCCGGAGGAGGTGGTGCACCGCGCGGCCAACGGCGGCATCCGCGTGCTCAGCATCTACGGCTCGACCGAGAGCCCGCCGCACACGCTCGTCCACCCGGACGATCCGGCCGAGAACGCCTGGACCACCGACGGCCGCCCGCTCGCCGGGATCGAGGTGCGCATCGCCGGGGCCGATGGCCGCGAGGCCGCGACCGGCGAGGTGGGGGAGGAGTGGTCGCGCGGGCCCAACACCTTCCTCGGCTATCTCGACGCCCCCGACCTGACGGCCAAGGCGCTCGACGCCGACGGCTGGGTGCATTCCGGCGATCTCGCGCGCGCCTTTCCCGACGGTTCGATCCGCATCGCGGGCCGGATCAAGGAACTCATCATCCGCGGCGGACAGAACATCTCCGTCCGCGAGGTGGAGGAAAAACTCCAGCGCCTGCCCGGCTGCCGCCAGGTCGCCGTGGTCGGCATCCCGCACGAGCGGCTGGGCGAGACGGGCTGCGCCGTCTTCACCGTCGATCCCGGCACCACCATCGCGCTGGCCGACGTGCAGCGCTTCCTGATCGAGGCCGGGACCGCGAAGTTCAAGATCCCGGAGCGCGTCGAGGTGTGGGAGCGCCTGCCCATGACGCCCAGCGGGAAGATCCAGAAATACCTGATCCGCAAGCAACTGACGGACGGCACCGGCGCGGGAGGCACCAGCCAATGATCTCTTACGAGCGCGAGGGGGACCACGGCGCGATCGTCCTGTCACGCCCTCCCGTCAACGCGATGGGCGCCGATTTCGTCGAGACGTTCCATGCCGCCCTCGACCGGGCAGAGGCGGACGGCCCCCGCGCCGCCCTGGTTATCCGCAGCACCATGCGCTGCTTCTGCGCGGGCGCGGACCTTGCCATGATCGCCGCGCTGTTCGAGGCCCCCGACGGTCCCCTGCGGATGCACGACTATGTCGCCGGCCTGCACGGGCTCTTCGACCGGCTGGAGGCGTTTCCCGCCGTCACCGTCGCCGCCATCGGCGGGGCTGCCATGGGGGGCGGGCTCGAACTCGCGCTCGCCTGCGACCTGCGGATCGTCGCGGAGGAGGCGCGCATCGGCCTGCCGGAGGCCGATGTCGGCATGATCCCCGGCGCGGGCGGCACGCAGCGGCTGACGCGGCTGTGCGGGGAGGGGACGGCCAAGCGCCTCATCCTCGCCGCCGAGCTTGTCGGCGGGGCCGAGGCAAAGGCCCTCGGCGTCGCGCAATACTGCGTTCCGGCAGCGGAGGTCGATGCCGCCTCGCGCGCGCTCGCGGCCCGCATCTCCGGCCTGTCGGCAGGCGCCTTGCGCGCGTCCAAGTCCTGCATCGCCGCCGCCCTCGACCCGGCCGCGGACGGGTTCGCGCGCGAACTGGCCGTCCCCCTCGACCTGATGCGGACCGGGGAGGCGCGCGCCCGCGTGAACGCCTTCTTCGCCCGCCGCGCCCAATCGGCGAAAGCCCACACCTGAGCAAGGGAAACGACAGATGAATCTCGACGGAAAGACAGCGCTCGTCACGGGCGGGGGATCGGGGATCGGCAAGGCGATCTGCGCGGCCTATGCGGAGGCTGGCGCGCACGTCTTCGTGGCCGACATCAACGCCGAGACGGGTGAGGCGACGGCGTCCGAACTGACCGCCGCGGGCCGCTCGGCGGTCTTCCTGCCGCTCGACGTGACGGACCGCGCCTCTGTCGAGGCCGCCGCGGCCAGGGTGCGCGAGGGGGGCAAGCTCGACATCCTCTGCAATGCGGCCGGCTGGGACATCATCCAGCCCTTCCTGCAGAACACGCCGGAGTATTGGGAGAAGATCATGGCGATCAACTTCATGGGCCCGGTGACGCTGACCCGCGCGGTGCTCGAACTGCTGATCGAGAGCGGGCAGGGCCGCATCGTCAACATCGCGTCGGACGCGGGCCGCGTCGGCTCCATGGGCGAGACGGTCTACGCCGGCGCGAAGGGCGGCCTCATCGCCTTCACCAAGTCGCTGGCGCGGGAGACGGCGCGCTACGGCGTCAACGTCAATTGCGTCTGCCCCGGCCCGACGGACACGCCGCTCTTCGCCAGCCAGCCCGAGAAGATGCGCGAGGCGCTGACCCGCGCGATCCCGCTGCGCCGCGTGGGCAAGCCGTCGGAGGTGGCCGACGCCGCTCTCTTCTTCGCGAGCCCGCGCGCCGATTACGTCACCGGCCAGGTGCTCAGCGTCTCCGGCGGCCTGACGATGGTGGACTGAGCCCATGGACGAGATCTATTTCGACGGCCAGACGGTCGAAATCCGCGACATGGTGCGCCGCCTGGCGCGCGAGAAGATCGCACCGCTCGCGCAGGCCTGCGACGACGAGGACCGCTTCCCGGCGGAGCTTGTGCAGCCGCTCTACGACGCGGGCATCCTCACCATGCCGATGGAGGAGGCTTACGGCGGCATCGACGCCCCGACCCAGGTCCTCTCCGTGGTGCTGGAGGAGGTGGGCGCGGCCTTCGCCACCATGGGGCCGGTTCTGCTCTCGACCTTCTCGCCGATCAAGATCGTGGCGATGGCGGGCCTGCCGCACCAGCGCGCGGCGATCTTCTCCGCCATGTCCGCGACGCCCTCCATCGGCGCCTTCTGCCTGTCGGAGCCGCATTTCGGGTCCGACGCCCGCTCCATGAAGACCACGCTGACGAAGAAGGGCGACCGCTGGGTTCTGAACGGCACCAAGCGCTGGATCACCAATGGGGGGGTCGCGCACTGGTACCTCGTCTTCGCGCGCTGCGGCGAGGGGCACGACGACTACGCCGTCTGCATGATCCCGGCGACGCTGCCCGGCATCTCCTTCGGCAAGAAGGAGAAGAAGATGGGCCTGCGCGGCGGGCCGATGTGCGACGTGATCTTCGACAATGTCGAACTGCCGGAGGAATATCTGGTCGGCAAGCCGGGCGACGGCTGGACCATCCTCGACCGCACGGCCAACACCATGCGCTGCTGGGGCGCGGCCTCGATCTGCGCGGGCATCGCGCGCGCCGCCTACGAGGCCGCCGGGAAATACGCCGCCGAGCGGGAGGCCTTCGGGCGTCCCATCGGCAAGTTCCAGGGCATCGGCTTCAAGCTCGCGGACATGGCGACGAACCTGCGCACGACGCAGCTTCTGATCCGCGACACCAACTACCGCGTCGACCGCGAACTGCCGACCGTGTCCGCCGGGACCATGGCGCAGGTCTCCATGGCCAAGTACCGCGCCGCCGACACCGCCATGTCGGTCTCGCTGGAGGCGGTGCAGATCCTCGGCGGCTACGGCTACATGCAGGAGTACGGGGTCGAGCGCATGATGCGCGACGCCAAGGCGTTCCAGATCCTCGACGGCTCGAACGAGATCCAGCGCCTCATCCTCTCGCGCGACATCCTGCGTTCCTTCGCCTGAACGCGATTTTCCGGGCGCGGCCGCCGCCGGCGCCCGACCCGACAAGAACGGAGACCGACCGATGGACTACACCGACATCCTCTATGACGTGAGCGACGAGATCGCCACCATCACCATCAACCGCCCGGACCGGCTCAACTGCTTCCGGGGCCGCACCATCGAGGAGCTGATCCACGCCTTCAAGGCCGCGTGGGCCGACCGCCGGGTCGCCTGCGTGATCCTGACGGCGGCGGGCGAGAAGGCGTTCTGCGTCGGCGGCGACCAGAAGGAGATGCGCGAGAAGGGCACCTACGGCACCAGCGAGAACGGCCTGTGGGAGATCGACGACCTGCACTCCGTCATCCGCAACATTCCCAAGCCCGTGATCGCGGCGGTCAACGGCTATGCCATCGGCGGCGGGCACGTGATCCACGTCATCTGCGACATCACCATCGCCGCCGAGCACGCGAAGTTCGGCCAGGC
>JAJLJT010000187.1:0-4590 GCA_033844555.1 Alphaproteobacteria bacterium
GACGGGGGTGGGGGATGAGTGCCGCTGCTGCAAACCAGGCCATCGTGATTGGTGCCGGCATCGTCGGCGTCTGCACGGCGCTCCAGTTGCGCAGGGCGGGATGGGACACGACGCTGATCGACCGCGATGGGCCCGGACAGGCCTGTTCCTTCGGCAACGCCGGGATCATGGCGGGCGACGTGGTGCCGCCGGTGGCCTCTCCAGGCGTGCTGTGGAAGGTGCCGGGCTATCTCGCCGATCCCGATGCGCCGCTGGCGATCCGCTGGAGCTATCTGCCGAAGCTTCTGCCCTGGCTCTTTCATTTCGTGCGGTGCAGCCGTCCCGAGGTCTACGAGCGCAACACGAAGGCGATGGCGACGCTGCTCGCCCACGCGCACGAGAGCTACCGTCCGCTGGTGGAGGCGGCCGGCGCGCGCGATCTTCTGCATTTCGGCGGCGCGCTGCAGGTCTTCGAGACCGAGGCGAGCTTCGCCTCCGGGCGGAAGGATGCGGAGTTCCGGCGCGCGCTCGGCGCCGACGTGCAGGAGCTGGCGGCGCACGAATTGCCCCAGTTCGCGCCCGGTCTCGCGCCGGTGCTTGCAGGCGGGCTCTATCGCCCGAACGTCGGCCACATCCGCGATCCGCTGGCGCTGACAACGGCCCTTCACGAGGAATTTCTCCGGTGCGGGGGACGGCACCTTTGCTTCGGCGTGGACCGCCTCGAAAGGCTCCGCTCCGGACGCTGGGCGGTGCGCGGCACGGACGGGGCAGGGGGTGCCGCCGACGTGGAGGGCGACTGCGTGGCGGTGGCTGCGGGCGCGTGGTCGGGGCGTCTGCTGCGGGGGCTCGGCTTGCGCGTGGCGCTGGATACCGAGCGCGGATACCACGTGACGCTGCCACGGGCGCAGTGCGACATGCGCATCCCGATCTCGTCGAGCGAGGGGGCGTTCTACGCGACCCCGATGGCCGGCGGCCTGAGGATCGCGGGCACGGTCGAGATGGGCGGTCTCGACCTGCCGCCCGCCGTGCCGCGCCGGACCGAGGCGATGATGCGGCGGGCACGGCGCTATTTCCCCGGCCTCGACGAAACCGGCGCGTCGACCTGGATGGGGTTCCGTCCGTCGATGCCGGACTCGCTGCCCGTCATCGGCCCGGTCGACGAGCTTCCCGGGCTGTTCCTCGCCTTCGGTCACGCGCACCTCGGCATGACGCTGGGCGCGGTGACCGGCCGCCTCGTCACCCAGGCGATGAGCGGCCAGCCAACGGACGTCGACCTTGCGCCGTTCCGCTGGGACAGGTTCTGAGGCGGAAGGGCGGTGCCATGACCCAGACGCTCCGATCAGGCCACACTGTCGTCCGCGGGCAGGTTCCGGGCCCGGCGCTGCAGCCACCAGCCGTATTGCGGCGGCCAATGCTCGTAACCCGCGTCTCCTTCCAGTTCGAGCGCCGCATGCAGCGGCCATTGCGGATTGTGCAGCGCCTCGCGCGCGATGCAGACCAGATCGGCCCGCCCTTGCGCCACGATGGACTCCGCATAGGCCGCATGCCGGATCAGGCCGACCGCCATGGTCGGCATCCCCGTCTGCGCGCGCAGCGTTTCGGCGTAAGGCACCTGGAAGCCATGCGGACGCACCCCCGCCTTCAGCGTCGGCGGGGCGCCGACGCCGCCCGAGGAGCAGTCGATCATGTCGACGCCTTCCTCCCGCAGCCGCGAGGCCAGCACGAGCGTGTCCTCCATCGTCCAGCCCGTTCCCTCGTCGTCGTCGACGCAGGACAGGCGGAACAGAAGCGGCTTGTCCTCGGGCCAGTGACGCCGGATCGCACGCGCGACCTCGATGGGAAAGCGCATCCGCCCCTCGCGGCCGCCGCCGAAACTGTCGGTGCGGTCGTTACCGAGCGGCGAGTAGAAGGAATGTACGAGATAGCCGTGGGCGCCGTGCACCTCCAGCACCTCGTAACCTGCTTCGAGGCAGCGGCGCGCGCCTTCCCCGTAGGCTTCGGCAACGTCCATCGCCTCCGCCTCGGTCAGGGCGTGCGGCGTATGCCATCCCTCGACCTTGGCCTCGGCGACCGGCGCGACCGGTTGCCATTCCGTCTCGCCGCGCGCGGCCTCCGCCGCGCCGAGCGGGCCGTAGCCCTGCCAGGGGCGCTGGCGCGACGCCTTGGGGCCCGAATGCCACACCTGTGCCGCCGGCACCGCGCCGGACGCGCGGATCGTGTCGGCGAGGCCCGCCAGGCCTTCGACGTGATCGTCCGACCAGACGCCGAGGTCGCCGTAGGTGTTGCGTCCCCGCCTCTCGACCGCCAGCGCCTCGGTGAACACCATCGCGAATCCGCCGTGTCCGTACTTTGCGAGGTGATGGTGGTGCCAGGATTGCACCTGCCCCTCGACGGCCGAGTACATCTGCATCGGGGCAAGGACGGTCCGGTTGCGCAGGGTGACGCGCCGCAGCGAGAAGGGAGAAAATAGCGTGCTTGTGCTCATCGGCTGCCTCTGGTGATTGAAATATGTTCGACGCCAACGGCGCCAGAGGAAAGCAACGGAGGTGAAAAATAGACTATAAAAATTCACAACTCAACAAAAATATATCACGTTTGCCGGAGTATGTTGGAGAATGATATAAATGAGGCACCATTCTGATTCCATTGGGCGTCGTGTTTCCGGCATCTCATTTGTATTTTTTGTTTTTGTTCCCCTCTCGCTCGGATATTTACTTTCCTATCTCTTTCGCACCATCAATGCGGCACTGGCGCCTTATCTGGCAGCCGATTTCGGATTGACGGCGTCGTCGCTGGGGCTGTTGACCTCTACCTACCTGCTTGCCTTCGGGCTCATGCAGGTCCCGTTAGGGCTGATGATCGACCGGTTTGGCGTCCGGCGCGTCCAGGGTGTCAATCTTCTTGTGACGGCGGCCGGATCGGCGCTTTTCGCGCTTGCCGACACGCTCGGCCTGCTCATGGTGGCGCGGGCCATGATCGGTGCTGGCGTCGCGGTCAGTCTCATGGCCAGCTTTACCTCCTTCATCATCTGGCTTCCGCCGCAGCGCGTGCCGCTGGCAATCGGCCTGCTCATGGGGTTCGGAGGCTTGGGCGCGATGCTCGCCGGGGCACCGGTGGAGTTCCTGATGGAGACGGTCGGCTGGCGCACCATCTTCATGGGGCTTGCGCTTGCGACCTTTGCCGTGTCGATCGCCGTACTGCTGCTGCTGCCGGACAGCCCCCGGCAGGCGAGCAGCTGGTCACGGCTTCTCTCCGGTCTGGCCGATATCTACACGACCCGGCTTTTCTGGCGCATCGTCCCGCTGGCCATCCTGACCTGCGGGACGGCCTTCGCGCTCCAGGGGCTATGGGCCGGACTGTGGCTCGCCGATGTGGCGGGGTTCGAGCAGGGGCAGGTGGCGGCCTATCTCTCGATCATGGCCTTCGGCTTGCTCGTGGGCTCCATCGCCTGCGGTCCGATGGCATCCCTGTCGCGACGCTGGGGCCTGTCGCTCGTGCATCTGGTCGGGGCGCTGGCGCTGGTCTTCTTCGTGGTCCTTGCCCTCCTCTCGGCGGGATTGACCGATCTGGCGCTTCCATGCTGGTTCCTGGTGGGCTTCCTCATCAATCCGATGTCGCTCACCTATGTGGTGCTGGCGCAGAGCTTCAGCCCGGACATGGCGGGCCGCGTGAACACGGGAATCAATGTGCTCGTCATCCTCGGCAGCTTCCTGCTGCAGGCGGCGATCGGCTGGGGCCTCGACTTCTGGGACACGGACGGGGCCGGGCGGTATCCGGAGCAGGCGTACGCAACCGCGTTCGGCATTCTCACCGTGATGGGGCTGGTGGCGCTCGTCTGGTACTGGTGCGGCGGCGACCGCGCGACGCCTGGCAGTGGGGGAGAGCGCCCTGCGAGCCTGCGGCAGGACACGGCCTGACCTGTTCCGGTTCGCCCAGGCTGACGCCATGCGTCGCGCATGGCTGCCACGTTGGCCGGGGTGACATGGTCAAACGCGGCTTTTCACGCGATGCGCATCCTTGTCATGGTCGCGTGCGGAAGAGGGCGCACCAGAACGCCCCCGCGTGAAGGTGGGCGGCGGCCGCTTGCCGCTGCTCAGCGAACGGCTGGATGCAAAGGGCCTTGCCCGCAGGCGCCGCGTCCCGGACGCGTGACCCGTATGGCGCCGCAGGGTGCGCCGACGATCAGAGCACGGCCTTGATCCAAAGGCGCGAGAGCAGGCCTGCAACCTCTTCCGGCGAGCCGGCGCGCTCGACAAGCGCCGGATCGTTGCGAACGTAGAGATTGGCGAGGAACTCGTCGACCATGCCGCCCATGGCGTAGACCGTCATGATCTGCTCGGGCGTGGCGCCGCCTGTCGTGCCCTGTCGCCGTGCGATGGCTTCTGCCGTGCGCAGGTTCCATGTGCCGTTGAGCGAGCGATAGATCTCCTCGAACTGCGCCGATTCCTCGGTCATCTGCATCAGGCAGCGCAGCAGGCCGCGGTTGAGGTGGAACTGGCGGACGTAGACGAGCGTCGTGGCGTGGACGGCGGCAGGCAGGTCAGGCTGACCGCGGCCTGCCACGCGCATCAGCTCGAACACATGATGGGCGAACTTCGACAGGGTGGCAGT
>JAJLJT010000188.1:0-3023 GCA_033844555.1 Alphaproteobacteria bacterium
CTCGCCCGCTGCAAGGCGTGCGGCGTAAAGCGCCGCGTCCTGATGGATCTTCAGCGACCCGTCGCGTCCGTCGGGCGAGGCGACGAGGCGGAACCCGCCTTTCAGCGCGTCGCCAAACGTCTTCTGCTCATACCCCGGGCCAACGCCCCGCACGCCCGGTTCGATCCATATTTGCAGGAAATGCACCGGCTCCGTGTCGGAGGCGTTGTATTCCGCGTGCCGGATCCCGGTGCCCGCGCTCATCCGCTGCACGTCGCCCGGCCGGATCACCGATCCGTTGCCGAGCGAGTCGCGATGCTCCAACGCGCCGTCGAGCACATAGGAGACGATCTCCATCTCCGCGTGCCCGTGCGGCGGAAACCCGGCGCCCGGCGCGACACGATCCTCGTTGATCACCCTCAGCGCGCCGAACCCCATGTGGTTCGGGTCGAGGTAGTGCCCGAAGGAAAAGGTGTGGCGGGATTGCAGCCAGTCGATGTCGAACCGGCCGCGCTCCCCGCTGCGCCTGACAGTCATCATGTCGTGCACTCCCGTTGGCCGCGCTGCTCAGACCGGCAGGCCGAGCTTCCGGTCGAGCGAGTAGCGATTGCCGCCGCGCAGCACGTAGCCCAGCGCGACCAGTCCCCAGAGCAGCGGGTATTCGTAGCCGCCGTTGGTCCAGAAGAAGCCGTTGCCCAGGTGGACGTGGAACGCCGCCACCGCCATCAGGACGACGATCCCGAGCGCCGCGACCCGGGTGAGAAGCCCGGCTGCCAAGGCGATCCCGCCGAAGAACTCCGTCACGGCGACCAGCAGCGCCAGGAGGAAGGCGGGCTCCAGGCCCAGTTGCGTGGAAAAGAACTGCGCGGTGCCGTCGAGCCCGTGCCCTCCAAACGCGCCGAACAGCTTCTGCGCGCCGTGCGGCACCAGGATCAGTCCTGCGCTCGCGCGGATGATCAGGTCGCCCAGGTCGTGTAACGCGGGCGCGGGCGTCGTGTCGTGCGTGCTCATGTGGCTCTCCCCTCGGGTGGTCCGGTCTGGCGGACCCGGCGTCCGCCTTGCGTGGGGACGATGTGCGCCATTCAAATCGAATGACAATGCATCTCAGATGAATATGATTGTTCCTGAAAGGAGAACGATCATGGACAGGTTCGCGGCACTGCGGGTGTTCACCGCCGTCGTCGAGGAAGGCAGTTTCACGGGCGCCGCCGCGCGGCTGAGGCTCGCAAAGTCGGCGGTCTCCAAGCATGTCCAGGCGCTCGAGGCGGAACTGGGCGCCCCTCTGCTCATCCGGTCGACCCGCCAGGTCTCGGTGACGGAGGTCGGCGAGACCTATTACGAGCGCACGCGCCGCATCCTCGACGAGATCGACGAGGCCGACGAGGCCGTCCGCGACCTGCACGGCAGCCCGCGGGGAACGCTGAAGCTGTCCGCGCCCATGTCGTTCGGGCTGGACCACCTCTCGCCAGCCCTGGCCGAATTCATGGGCCGCTTCCCCGATGTCCGGGTCGAACTTGCGCTCGACGACCGCTATGTCGACCTGATCGAGGGCGGCTTCGACGCCGCAGTGCGCATCGGGCGGCTGCCCGACTCCACGCTGCGCGCCCGCCGCATCGCGCCGTCCCGGTCGGTTCTTGCCGCCTCGCCCGTCTATCTGGAACGCTTCGGCACTCCGGAGAGCCCGGATGACCTGGCCCACCACCGCCTGCTGCACTACGGCCTTCTCTGCGCGGGCGACGTCTGGTCGCTCAGCGGTCCGCGCGGCATGGAAGCACGCATCCGCGTGCGCCCCGCCTGCCTCGCCAACAATGGCAATATCCTGCGCGACGCCGCCATCGCCGGCCAGGGCATCGTGCTGCAACCCACCTTCATCTGCTGGCGGGCGCTGCGCGAGGGCAGCCTGGTGCGCGTCCTGCCCGACTGGTCCGGCCCGGAAGCGGCCATCCACGCGGTCTATCCGCCGGGCCGGACCCTTTCCCCCAAGGTCAGGGCCTTCGTCGACTTCCTCGCCGAGCGGTGCGGTCCCGAACCCTATTGGGACCGGCCGGGCGACCGTTGAGCGTCCCGCATCCCGGCCATGCGGGGTTCAGGAAGCGAGACACGCTCGACAGCCTCTTGACCTTCCTGCGGCTGGAAGGCCCATCTGGTGCGCAACGACAACAGAACAACCCTCCGCACCCGAGGGGACCGCACCATGAGCCACTCCTGCTGCCATGCCCATTCCAAGGCCGATGGCGCCACGCCCAGCGCCGGGCGCGGCCCGGAACCCGGACCCGAGCCCGATACCGTCATCGACCCCGTCTGCGGCATGACGGTGCGTCTGAACGCAGGCAAGCCCACCTTCGACCATGAGGGCGCGACCTATCACTTCTGCAACCCGAAGTGCCGGGACAAGTTCGCCGCCGACCCGGAGGTCTACCTGGGCGGCAAGCCCAAGCCCGCCGAACCCGAGATGCCGCCCGGCACCATCTACACCTGTCCGATGGATCCGGAGATCGAGCAGGTCGGGCCCGGCACCTGCCCGATCTGCGGCATGGCGCTTGAGCCCAAGGGCGCACCCACGGGCGACGAAGGGCCCGATCCGGAACTGATCTCGATGCAGCGCCGCTTCCTGGTGGGTCTGCCGCTGGCTGCAGGTCTGCTGGCGCTGGAAATGGGCCGGCACGTGGGCCTTCCCGTCGACGCCGTCGTCCCGCACCAGTGGAACGCGTGGATTCAGGCCGCGCTCGCGACCCCGCTCGTGCTCTGGGCCGGCTGGCCGTTCTTCCAGCGCATGGCGCTGTCGCTCAAGACCGGCAACTACAACATGTGGACGCTGATCGGGATCGGCACGGGCGCCGCCTATCTCTTCAGCATCGCGGCGCTGATCGCGCCGGGCCTCTTCCCGGCGGAGTTCCGCACGGACGGCCATGTGCCGGTCTATTTCGAGGCGGCGGGCGTCATCATCGTGCTCGTGCTGCTGGGCCAGGTGCTGGAACTTCGCGCCCGCGCACGCACGGGCGACGCGATTCGCGCACTGATCGGACTGCAGCCGAAGACCGCGC
>JAJLJT010000189.1:0-2790 GCA_033844555.1 Alphaproteobacteria bacterium
TCGATCCAGGCGGCGGGCCTGCGCGCGCTCAAGGCCGGGCAGACGCTCAAGCGCACGCTCGCCATGGTGCGGGAGTTCCGGGAGGGTGACGGGGAAACGCCGCTCATCCTCATGGGCTATTACAACCCGATCTATGTCTACGGGGTCGAGGCGTTCCTGAAGGATGCGAAGGACGCGGGCGTCGACGGGCTGATTGTCGTCGACCTGCCGCCGGAGGAGGATGCGGAGCTGTGTATCCCGGCGCGCGCGGCGGGCATCGACTTCATCCGCCTCGCAACGCCGACGACCGACGACAGGCGCCTGCCCAAGGTGCTCACCAACACCGGCGGTTTCCTCTACTATGTCTCGATGACGGGAATCACCGGGTCGAAGTCGGCCGATTCCGGCGCGGTGGGCCGCGAGGTCGCGCGCATCAAGCGCCACACCGACCTGCCGGTGGCCGTGGGCTTCGGCATCAAGACGCCCGAGGCGGCGGCGGCCATTGCGGAGGTTGCCGACGGCGCGGTCGTCGGCTCGGCGATCGTCGACGTCATCGCCCGCGGGCTCGACGCCGACGGCAAGGCGAAGCCCGGCCTCGTCGAGGAGGCGCTGGACTTCGTGGCGCGGCTCGCCGACGGTGTGCGCGGCGCGCGCAGCCGGGCGGCCGAATAGGCCACTTCTCTGGAGCGAGAGCGGAGACGGGACGCATGAACTGGCTCACCGACTATGTCCGGCCGAAGATCAAGCAGGTCTTCCGTACGCGCGAGATGCCGGAGAATCTCTGGCAGAAGTGCGACTCCTGCGGCCAGATGATCTTCCACCGCGATTTCGAGGCGCAGCTTCACGTCTGCGACAATTGCGGCCACCACATGAAGATCGGGCCGGACGCGCGGTTCCGGGCGCTGCTCGACGAGGGCACGATGGCCGCCGTCGAGGTGCCGGAGCCGATCGCCGACCCGCTGAAGTTCCGCGACACCAAGCGCTACACCGACCGGCTGAAGGATGCGCGCTCGAAAACCGGGTTCAAGGACGCCGCAACCGTGGTCGAGGGGCAGATGGCGGGCGTGCCCGTCGTGCTGGCGGCCCATGCCTTCGACTTCATGGGCGGCTCCATGGGGATGGCGGTCGGAAATGCGCTGCTCGCGGCGGCGGAACGCGCGGTTGCGCTGGGCGCGCCGCTCATCGCCTTCCCGGCGGCCGGCGGGGCGCGGATGCAGGAGGGAATCCTCTCTCTCATGCAGATGCCGCGCACGACCGTCGCGGTGGAGATGCTGCGCGAGGCGGGGCTTCCCTTCATCGTCGTGCTGACCGACCCGACGACGGGCGGCGTGACCGCGTCCTACGCCATGCTGGGCGACATCCAGATCGCGGAGCCGGGCGCGCTCATCTGCTTCGCCGGTCCCCGTGTGATCGAGCAGACGATCCGCGAGAAGCTTCCCGAGGGTTTCCAGCGTGCGGAATACCTGCTCGACCACGGCATGCTCGACATGGTGGTGGACCGCCGCCAGATGCGTGAGACGCTGACCCTGGTCGTCGAGATGCTGATGCGGCCGGTACCGCTGCCGCTTCTCGACGATGCGGAGGGGGCGGGCAAGTCCGCGGCTGGCCGCAAGCGCAAGGTTGCGGCGGAGAAGGATGCTGCCGGACCGTCCGTGGAATCGGAGGCCGCGGCGGACGCCGGCGGCGAGGCCGAGGCCCGGTCCAAGGACTGAGCGAAGGCGGAGGGGCGGAGCCCGCGCAACCATGACCGGACCCATCGACGCGGCGCCCGCCGGTGCCGCTGCCGCGCCCGATACGCCCGGCAGCGACAGGGTGCTTGCCCGCCTCATGGCGCTGCATCCCAAGCGCATCGACCTCGTGCTCGACCGCGTGCACCGGCTGCTGGCGGCGCTGGGGCATCCGGAGCGGGCGCAGCCGCCCGTGTTCCACGTCGCCGGGACCAACGGCAAGGGCTCGGTCTGTGCGAACCTGCGCGCCATGCTGGAGGCGTCGGGCGCGCGCGTCCACGTCTACACCTCCCCCCATCTCGTGCGCTTTCACGAGCGGATCCGCCTCGCGGGCGGCCTGATTTCGGAGGACGCACTGCTCGCCCTGCTGGAGGAGTGCGAGGCGGCGAACGGGGACGCACCGATCACCTTTTTCGAGATCACGACCGCGGCGGCCTTCCTCGCCTTCTCGCGCATGCCCGCCGATGCGCTGGTGCTGGAGGTGGGGCTCGGCGGGCGTCTCGACGCGACGAACGTGGTCGACCGTCCGCTGGTCACGGTCATTACACCCGTCTCCTACGACCACCAGGCGTTCCTGGGCGACACGCTGGCGCAGATCGCGGGCGAGAAGGCAGGGATCCTGAAGCCCGGCGTGCCCGCCATCGTCGCGGCGCAGGAGCCGGACGCCATGCGCGCGATCGAGAAGCGCGCCCGCCAGGTCGGCGCGCCGTTGACCGTGGAGGGCCGCGACTTCGAGGTGCGGGAGGAGGGCGGCCGGATGGTCTACGAGGATGCCTCTGGCCTTCTCGACCTGCCGCGCCCGCGCCTTCCCGGCCATCACCAGGTCTCCAACGCGGGTCTTGCCGTCGCCGCGCTGCGCGCGCAGGACCGGTTCGTGCTGCAGACGCGCGCCTATGAGCGGGGGCTTGTCCGCGTCGATTGGCCCGCCCGGCTGCAGCGCCTGACGCGCGGGCCGCTGGTGGAGACACTGACCTCCGACGACGAGGTCTGGCTCGACGGCGGGCACAATCCGGCGGCGGGCGCGGCGCTCGCGGGCGAGATGGCGGCGATGGAGGATGCCCGCCCGATGCCGCTGCACCTCGTC
>JAJLJT010000190.1:0-16351 GCA_033844555.1 Alphaproteobacteria bacterium
ATCGACTGGACGCGCGACGCCGAAACCGTCGACCGGCAGATCCGCGGGCTGTCGCCCTTTCCTGGCGCATGGTTCGAGCTGAACGGCAAGGAACGGGTGAAGGTGCTGCGCTCCCGCCTGGCGGATACGGCGGCCGAGGGCGCCGCGCCGGGCGAGATGCTGGCGGGCGCGGGACTGGCCGTCGCCTGCGGCGCGGGCGCTGTGCGATTGCTCACCCTGCAGCGCGCGGGCAAGCAGCCGGTCGATGCGGCGGCGTTCCTCAACGGTGCGCGGCTTTCGCCCGGCGACCGGCTCGGCTGACATGCCGCGCTACCGGCTCGACCTCGAATACGACGGCGGCCCCTTCGTCGGCTGGCAGCGGCAGGACAACGGCCCCTCCGTGCAGCAGGCGCTGGAGGAGGCGATCGCCCGCTTTGCCGGACACGCGGTGCGCGTGCAGGGCGCCGGGCGGACCGACACGGGCGTTCATGCGCTGCACCAGGTCGCCCATGTCGATCTCGACCGCGGCTGGCCGGCGGATACGGTGCGCGACGCGACGAACCATCACCTGAAGCCCGCCCCGGTCAGCGTGCTGGCCGCAGCCCCCGTCGCCGGCGATTTTCACGCGCGCTTCTCGGCTGTGGGGCGCGCCTATGTCTACCGCCTGCTCGACCGGCGCAGCCCGCCCGCCCTCGACCGCGGCCGGGTCTGGCACGTTGTGCGCGGCCTCGACACGGACGCGATGGCGGTGGCGGCCCGGCACCTTGTCGGGCGGCACGACTTCACGACGTTCCGCGCCGCGCAGTGCCAGTCGGCAAGCCCGGTCAAGACGCTCGACGCGCTGGAGGTGGCGCGCGTGGGCGGGGAAGTGCACGTGAACGCGCGCGCCCGCTCGTTCCTGCACAACCAGGTCCGCTCCATGGTGGGCACGCTGGTGGAGGTGGGGCTGGGACGCTGGGCGCCGGAGGACGTGGCCCGCGCGCTCGCCGCCCGCGACCGCGCCGCCTGCGGCCCCGTCGCGCCGCCGCAGGGGCTCTACCTTTCCGCCGTGCGCTATCCGGAGGAGTGAGCGCGGCCTCACCCCGCGAAATAGCGGCGCAGGATTTCCGTGTAGACGTCGGTCAGCTGTTCCAGGTCGGTGACGCGCACCCGCTCGTCCACCTTGTGCATGGTGTCGGAGATCAGGCCGAACTCCACGACCGGGCACAGATCCTTGATGAAGCGCGCATCCGACGTGCCGCCCGTCGTCGACAGCTCCTGCTTGCGGCCGGTGACATCTTCGATCGCGCCCGCCACCACCTCAGTCAGCCTGCCGGGTTCGGTCAGGAACGCCTCGCCCGAGACGCGGGTGTCGAGCCGGTAGCGCGTGCCGTCCGGTGCGGCTGCCTTGTCCAGCGTCTCGCGCAGGAAGGCGTCGAGCCGCGCGCCCGTCCAGGTGTCGTTGAAGCGGATGTTGAACCGCGCGGCCGCCGTCGCCGGGATCACGTTGGTCGCGTCGTTGCCGATGCGGATGTCGGTGATCTCGAGGTTCGAGGGCTGGAAGTGTTCGGTCCCCTGGTCGAGCGTCAGCGCATCGAGCGCCGCCAGCAGCCGCACGAGCCGGGGCGCGGGATTGTCCGCCAGGTGCGGATAGGCGACGTGGCCCTGCGTGCCCTCGACCGTGATCGTGCCGTTGATGCTGCCGCGCCGTCCGATCTTGACCATGTCGCCGAGGTCGCGGGGGTTGGTCGGCTCCCCCACCACGCAGGCGTCGAGCACCTCGCCCGCCTCGCGCGCCCATTGCACCATCTTGGTCGTGCCGTTGATCGAGACGCCTTCCTCGTCGCCCGTGATCATCAGCGAGATCGAGCCGCCGAAATCCGCTCCGCGCTCGCCGAGGAAACGGGCCACCGCGGCCGCGAAGCAGGCGATCGCGCCCTTCATGTCGACCGCGCCGCGGCCATAGAGCAGGCCGTCGCGGATCTCCGCGCCGAAGGGGTCCGCGCTCCACGCGCCGCGCGCGCCCACGGGCACCACGTCCGTGTGGCCCGCGAAGCAGAGGTTCGGCCGCGCCGTGCCGAGGCGGGCGTAGAGATTGTCGACGTCCGCCGTACCCTCTTCCGAGAACGGCAGGCGCGTGCAGGTGAAGCCCAGGTCCTCCAGCACCCGTTGCAGCGTGTCGAGCGCGCCCGCATCGGCCGGCGTCACGCTCTCGCACCGGATCAGGTCGGCGGTCAGGCGGACGGGGTCGGGGGCTGTCATGTCACGGATTTCCTCAGGACGGCATAGAGATTGTCGGAGACGGGCCGGGTCAGTCCGCCGCGCGGCTCGATTGCGTAGCCGCAGTCGCGGGCCATGTCGGCGAGGCTTTTCATGGTGAAGTAGTTCACATGGTCCGGGAAGCGGAAGCCGCACCAGCGCACACCCATCACGCGGCGGTTGAGGCTGCCGAAGTTCGGAACCTTCACATAGACCGCGCCGCCGGGTCGCAACACGCGGTGCAGACCCGACAGGAGACCCTTCGGGTCGATTTCGTGCTCCAGGAACGACCGCAGGAGCGCGCCGGAGAAGAAACCGTCGGGGAAGGCGGAAAGTCCCCCGATGGCGGAGGCCTGCACCGTCCGCCCGCCGCGGGTCTGCATGTGCGCGTCCGCGCGCGCCGCGAGATCCTTCGAGATCTCGATGCCGAAGGGGACGAGCGGCTCCGGCAGCCGCGTTCCGCCGCCGCAACCCACGTCGAGGACATTGCCCTCGCCGAACACCTCGCGGTAGGTCGCGGCCTCGTCGCGCCGGAACAGGGCAAGACGCCAGCGCGTCGCCCGGTCGACGCGGGAGAAGGCCGGCCGCGCCTGGGCCCTTCGCTCCGTCTCGGCGGCGAAGGTCTTCTCCCAGGCGAACTCCTCCTCCAGCCGGTCGTAGACCGGGGCCTCGCGCAGGTAGACGAAGCCGCAGGCGTCGCACGCGACGGTGGTCCACGGCGCGCGGGAGTAGTCGGGCAAGGGGGTGCACGCAGTGCCGCCACAGCCCGGGCAATCGCGGGTCACGACATGCGCCGCGCCCGCGCCCTCCGCCGGCGTGTGGCCGGGTTGCGCCATCAGGACCTCAGCAGCTCGTTGATCGAGGTCTTGGAGCGCGTGCGCTCGTCGACGCGCTTCACGATCACCGCGCAATAGAGCGAGGGTCCGCCCTTCGGGTCGGGCAGGGCGCCCGGCACCACGACGGAATAGGACGGCACCTCGCCCATGCTGACCTTGCCGGTCGCGCGGTCGACGATCTTCGTGGAGGCGCCGATGTAAACGCCCATGGAGAGCACCGAGCCCTCGCGCACGATCACGCCCTCGGCCACCTCGGAACGCGCGCCGATGAAGCAATTGTCCTCGATGATGACGGGACCGGCCTGCAGCGGCTCCAGCACGCCGCCGATACCCGCGCCGCCCGAGATGTGGCAGTTCTTTCCGATCTGCGCGCACGACCCCACGGTCGCCCAGGTGTCGACCATGGTGCCTTCGTCGACATAGGCGCCGATGTTCACGAAGGACGGCATCAGCACGACGCCCCTGGCGATATAGGCCGAGCGGCGCACCACGCAGTTCGGCACGGCGCGGAAGCCTGCGGCGCGGAAGTCCGCCTCGCCCCAGCCGGAGAACTTCGACGGCACCTTGTCGAACCAGGGCGCGTCCCCGCCGGGGCCGCCCGCGATCGTCGTCATGTCGTTGAGGCGGAAGGAGAGCAGCACGGCCATCTTCAACCACTGGTGGACGACCCAGGTGCCGTCGGCCTGCCGTTCCGCCACGCGCGCCTGCCCGCTGTCCAATTGGTTCAGCGCCGTCTCGACGGCGGCGCGCACCTCGCCCCCCGTTTCGGCGGTTACGTTGGCGCGGTCTTCCCAGGCCGCCTCGATCACCTGGCGCAGCGTGTCCGACGTCATGTCCGGCATCCCCTCACGATAAACCCTTTCGGCAAAGCGATGCGGACCTTAGCGGCCCGCGCCCCGGTGTCAATCCAAGGGGCGCACCGGCACGGCGGCATCCAGAAAAGCCACGAGGTCGTCGATGCGATGGTGGACGTGGGGGGCGTCGGCCCCCTCGCGCGCCCAGTCGTCGCCGGTGTGCACGTGGACCGTGGTCATGCCCAGCGCGTGCGCGGCCTCGAGGTTGCGGGCGATATCCTCGAACATCGCCGCGCCGCGCGGATCGACGCGGTGCTGCTTCACGAGCTTCTCGTAGCCGTGCGGTTGCGGCTTTGGCCGATAGTCGCCCGCGACGATGTCGAAGATCGCCTCGAAATGATGGCCGACGCCCAGCCGCTCCATCACGCGCTCGGCATGGCGGACCGAGCCGTTCGTGTAGATGAGCTTGCGGCCCGGGAGGCGGGCCAATGCAGCTTCCAGCCGGGGATCGGGATCGACGGGGGAGTGGTCGATGTCGTGAACGTATTCGAGGAAGCCGGCCGGATCGATGCCATGACGCAGCATCAGACCGTTCATGGTCGTCCCGTACTCGCGGAAATAGGCCTTCTGGATACGGCGCGCCTCGTCCGGGGCGACGTCGAGCAGCGTGCAGATATAAGCCCCCATGCGCTTGTCCACCTGGTCGAACAGGCGGCATTCGGCAGGATAGAGCGTGTTGTCGAGGTCGAAGATCCACGTCTCCACGTGCGTGAGGTCGGCGGCGCGCATGCATCTCTCCGGATCGGGCGGGCTTGACCCGCGGGCGGGCTTGTCCACGTGATTGGGGGCGGACGGAGCAGGCGTCAAGGGGCGCGTGCCCGGTCGCCGCCTTGCAGATGGAAAGGATGTGGGATGCCGGATGCGCCGGAAAAGGCCTTCAGCGCCGCGAAAGGTCCTGGGCAGGCCGACCTCTGGGCCGGAAAGACGGGGGAGACCTGGGCGGCGTTCCACCCGGAACTCGACGCGATGGTCGGACCGCTGGGCCGCGCCGCGATGGACGCCGCCGACCCGCAGCCGGGCGAGCGGGTGCTTGACGTCGGCTGCGGCGCGGGGGAGACGGCGCTGGAACTTGCCCGCCGCGTACGGCCGGGCGGCACGGTGACTGGCGTCGACGTCTCGCCACCGCTGCTCGCGGTGGCGCGGGCGCGCGCCGATGCCGCGGACCTGTCCGGGATTCGGTTTCTCGAGGCAGATGCCGGGACGCTGGCTGCGACGGATGCGCCGGTGGACCTCGTCTACTCGCGACTTGGGGTGATGTTCTTCAGCGATCCGGCGGCGGGCTTCGCCAATCTGCGCCGCCTGATGCGCACCGGGGGGCGGCTTGTCTTCGCTTGCTGGGGGCCGCGCGCGGAGAACGCCTGGGCGGCCTTGCCGGTCGAAATCCTGCGCCGCCACGTTCACGACCTGGAGCCGCCGGTGCCGCGTGCGCCGGGACCCTTCGCGTTCGAGGAGCGCGATCACATCGCTTCGGTGCTCGAGGAAGCCGGGTACGCTGACGTGGAGATCGCCAGGTGGGCGTCGCCGGTGGCCATTGGCGGCTGGGACGCGAGCGTGGAGGAGGCGGTGCGCTTCTTCCTCTCGGTCGGGCCGGCGGCGGCCGCGTTGCGCGACAGGGGACCTGGCTTGCGTGCCGCGCTTGCCCGCGACCTGGACGGCCTTGCCCGCGCGCACGCCGGACCTTCAGGCGTGCGGTTTCCCGCCAGCGCCTTCATTGTGACAGCGAAAGCCTGAAGGAAGACGCGTCAGCCGGTCCGGCGGATCAGGGTTCCGGCCCCGTGTTCGGTGAAAAGCTCCAGCAGGACCGCGTGCGGGACGCGCCCGTCCAGCACGACCACTGCCTCCACCCCGCGCTGGGCTGCGTCGATGCAGGTTTCGAGCTTGGGGATCATGCCGCCGGTGACCGTGCCGTCGGCGATGGCCGCCTCGGCCTGCGCCAGCGTCATCTCCGGGATCACGTGGCCGTCCTTGTCCTTCACGCCCGGCACATCCGTGAGCAGCAGCAGGCGCATGGCGCCGACCGCGGCGGCGATGGCGCCCGCGACGGTGTCGGCGTTGATGTTGAACGTCTCCCCGTTCGCGCCGACGCCGATGGGCGCGATCACGGGAATGATGTCGGAGCCGAAGAAGGCCTCCAGCACCGCGGGGTTCACCTGGTCCGGTTCGCCGACGAAGCCGAGGTCGATCACCTTCTCGATGTTCGATTCGGGATCCTTTTTCGTACGCAGAAGCTTTTTCGCGCGCACCAGGTTCCCGTCCTTGCCGCACAGGCCGACGGCCTTGCCGCCGGCCCCGTTGATGGCGGTCACGATCTGCTTGTTGATGGAGCCCGCGAGCACCATCTCGACCACGTCGACGATGGCCTCGTCCGTGACGCGCAGGCCGTCCACGAAGGTCGACTGGATGCGCAGGCGCTCCAGCATCTCGCCGATCTGCGGGCCGCCGCCGTGAACGACGATCGGGTTGATGCCGACCTGCTTCATCAGGACGATATCGCGCGCGAACTCGCGCGAACGTTCCGCGTCGCCCATGGCGTGGCCGCCGTACTTGATGACGACGATCTTGCGCTCGTAGCGCTGCAGGAAGGGCAGCGCCTCCGACAGGGTGCGCGCGGTGGCGACCCAGTCGCGCGTGCGTTGCCGGTCGTCGCGGCCTTCGGATTTCTGGTCGGAGTGCGTCGTCATCGGCGTGCGGGCCTCATCCCTCTCGTGTCGGGCCATCGTTCGAGCCCGGCGGCGCTTATAGCGTCAGGCGCCTTCCCGTGCCAGTTCTGCAATCGCCAGCCGCAACTCGTCGATGCCCGTTCCCTTTTCCGAGGATGTCGCGAGCACCACCGGGTAGGCCGCGGGGTTTCGGCGGGCTTCTGCCTCGGTCGCCGCGAGGACGCGCGCCTGGTCGGTGCTTTTCAGCTTGTCGATCTTGGTCAGCACGACCTGGTAGGAAACAGCCGCCTCGTTCAGCATGGCCATGATCTCGCGGTCGTTCGCCTTGATGCCGTGGCGGGCGTCGATCAGCAGGAAGACGCGCCTCAGTTGCGGGCGGCCGCGCAGGTAGAGGCGGACGAGGCGCGTCCAAGCCTCGACCTTCGCCTTGGGCGCCTTGGCGAAGCCATAACCCGGCATGTCGATCATCAACAGCCGGCCGCCCATGTCGAACACATTGAGCTCCTGCGTCCGGCCCGGCGTGTTGGAGGTGCGCGCGAGTGCCCGCCGCTGGGTCAGGGCGTTGATCAGGCTCGACTTGCCGACGTTCGAACGGCCGGCGAACGCGATCTCCGGCAGCGTGCCGCCGGGCAGGGCGCCGAGGTCCACGACACCCTTCACGAAGGTCACGTCCTGCGTGGTCAGGCGGCGCGCCTCGGCCAAGGCCTCGGCGAGCGCCTCGGCGTCCTCCGGCTCCTGCGCCGCAGCGGGATCCGCGGGCGTGCCCATCAGTCCTTCGGTTGCGACTTGGAGCCGACGTAGAACTCCAGCGGCACACCCATGCGCTTCATGATGACGCCCTGCTGGATGATCGACAGCAGGTTGTTCCATGTCCAGTAGATCACCAGGCCCGCCGCGAACGGCGCCAGCACGAAGGTGAAGATGACCGGCAGGAACAGGAAGACCTTCGCCTGCGTCGGATCGGCCGGCGGCGGATTGAGGCGCTGCTGCACGAACATGGTGATGCCCATCAGCAGCGGCCACACGCCGATCATCAGGAAGGTCGGCGGATCCCACGGGATCAGGCCGAACAGGTTGAAGATCGTCGTCGGATCCGGGGCGGACAGGTCCTGGATCCAGCCGAAGAAGGGCGCGTGCCGCATCTCGATGGTGACGAACAGCACCTTGTAGAGCGCGAAGAACACCGGGATCTGGACGAGGATCGGCAGGCAGCCGGCGAGCGGATTGACCTTCTCGGTCTTGTACAGCTCCATCATCGCCTGCTGCTGCTTCATCTTGTCTTCGGCATAGCGGTCCCGGATCTTCAGCATCTCCGGCTGCAGCTTCTTCATCTTCGACATGGCGACGTAGGACTTGTTCGCCAGCGGGAAGAAAAGAAGCTTCACGAGGACGGTCAGAAGCAGGATGGCCACGCCGAAGTTGCCGACCAGCGCGAACAGCCAGTCGAGCACGTAGAAGATCGGTTTCGTCAGGAAGAAGAACCAGCCCCAGTCGATCGTCAGGTCGAAGCGGTCGATGCCGAGCTGTTCCTCGTAGGCATTGATCGTCTGCACGATCTTGGCGCCGGCAAACAGGTGGTCGGTCACGGCCGCGGTGCCGCCTGCGGGAACGACCATCCCGTCGCGGATGTAGTTCGCCTGGTAGACCGGCCGGTTGGCGCTTTCGGCGTACTTGAACTCCCCCGTGAAGCGCTCCGACTGGTCGGGGACGAGTTGCGTCATCCAGTACTTGTCGGTGATGCCGAGCCAGCCGCCCGTGGTCTCCACGCGCCTGGTCTTCTCCTCCGCGATGTCGGAGTAGTCGACCTCGAGCAGCGATCCGCCGAGCACGCCGATCAGGCCCTCGTGCAGGATGTAGAACCCTTCGGTCACCGGCTCGCCGACGCGGCGGATCAGGGCATAGGGGAAGAGCGTCACGTCCTCCGCGCCGGTGTTCTGTACCGATTGCTCGACCGTGAACAGGTACTGGTCGTCGACGCTGATCGTCCGGCGGAAAACGAGGCCCTGGCCGTTGTCCCAGCCCAGGACCAGCGGCTGGCCGGGGGCGAGCGTCTCGCCCTCGATCACGGTCCACCGGGTGTCGGGGCCGGGCGCGGCGATCCCGCTGCCGGGGGCAACCTGCCAGCCGAACTGGGCGAAATAGGGCGCTTCGGAGCCCTGCGGAGACAGCAGCACGATATTGGCGGAGTCCGGGTCCACCGTCTCCCGGTAGTTCTTCAGCGCGAGGTCGTCGATCCGCGCGCCGGTCAGCGCGATCGAGCCCTTGAGCGTCGGTGTGTCGATGGCGACCCGCGCGCTCTGCGCCAGCGCATCGGCGCGCGGCAGGGCAACGGCTCCGCCGGTCCCGACGTTGGGGGTGGATGTCCCTGCCGCACCCGGCGTCGGCCGCAGCGCGTCCGTGGCGTCGCCGCCCGCGGCCTGCTGCTGCGCGATGCGGGCCTGTTCGGCCTCCATCTGGGGTTTCGCGACGAAGTACTGCCACGCGATGAGCACGAGGAAGGACAGTGCGAACGCGAGGATGAGGTTGCGATTGTCGCCCATGAAGCCTTTTCTCGGTCAGGAAAGTTCCGGCGCCCGCGTTTTAGGCGCGGGGGCGGCGGGGTGCAAACGGTTTCGGTCCCCGGTCCCCGTCTCGTGCGGCGCGGTGTCGCGATCGTGGGCCCCGCCGCAGCCATCGTGGCGTGGCGGCACCGGGTCGAACGCCCAGCCGCCGGGCAGCCGGGTAAAGGGGTGACATCGCGCAAGGCGCCGCGCTGCGAGCGCACTTCCGCGCAGCGGGCCATGAACCTTCAGCGCCTCGACCGCATATTCCGAGCAGCTTGGCGCAAACCGGCAACGCGGACCGATCAGCGGCGAAATCAGGTAGCGGTAGAGGAGGATCGGCGCAGTGAGCAGCAGCACCGCACCCCGGGAGATCGACTGTCGGATGCTCGATGGCATGCTGGACATCCCTCCTCCGGGGAGCGGCCGTTCAGGGCGTGGTCCCGGTTGCGGACGCGCGGTCGAGCCGCTGGTGAACCTTGGCCAGCGCAACCTCCAGATCGCCGCGCAAGAGGCCGAACTCGCGCTCTGGCGTTTCGCGCCGGGCGATCAGGACATAGGCAATTCCAGAGCGTCCGCAATGGGCGATCAGGTCGTCCGCCAGCACGCGCAGGCGGCGCTTGGCCCGGTTGCGCTGCACTGCCCCGCCGACCTTGCGGCTGGCCGTGAAGCCGACGCGCGGCCCGTCGACGGGATCGCGATCCCTGCGGGCCTGCAAGACGAGGCCGGGCGCCGCCCATCGGACGCCGCCGGCCACATGTTTGAAATCAGCGCGTTGCTTGAGGCGCGGCAGCACGTCCGCCGCGGACCGGCTCAGGCCGACAGCCGCTTCCGGCCCCGTGCGCGGCGCAGCGCCAGCACCTGCCGGCCGCCGCGGGTCGCACTGCGCGCGCGGAAGCCGTGCCGGCGCTTGCGGACGAGCTTGCTCGGCTGATAGGTGCGCTTCACGGGTCTGCTCCATCATCTGTCTGTCGATCCGGCGGGCACAGGCAATCGGACATTGCACAGGCGGCACGGACGCCAGGAAAGGTCTTCACGAACGTCGAACGGGGGCTATACGGGTGGCCTCGCGCCTTGTCAATCCTCCCGCATCGGTGCGCGACGCCCCTTGCGACGGGTTCGTTCACCGCGGATCACGTTTCCTTTATCCTGCCCCGGCGATGCTGGTTTCCGGCTCCGCGATGCCGCACATAGGCTGAAGCGGCACCGCAACTCCGTGGGTTTGTTGGGGTGCGGGTCACCGTCCAGGAGAGTTGCATGGGCAGGATGGAGGAGCAGGAGATGGATGGACGCAGCCTCGGCGCGCGCGGCCAGAGGCCAGCCGACCGCGACAGCGCGCAGCCGGCGGCGCCTGGCCGGATCGCGATGGCGCGGCTGTGGCCGCTGGTCGTTCTGGGGCTGGGGCTGGTGCTGTTCCTCGCGCTTGGCGGGCCGTCCTATGTCTCGTTCGAGACGCTCAGGGACAACCGGGCAGACCTGCTGGCCTGGCGGGCGGAGCACGGCGTTCTTGCGGCCTTGTTCTATGTGGCGCTCTACGCGGCGGTGACGGCCTTCTCGCTTCCGGTCGCATCGATCCTGACGCTGACCGGCGGATTTCTGTTCGGCTGGTTCTGGGGGGGGCTCTGGACCGTCACGGGGGCCACGCTGGGCGCGACGGTGCTGTTCCTGGCCGCCCGGACGGCGCTCGGCGAGAGCTTGCGGGCGCGTGCGGGTCCGTTCCTGAAGCGGTTCGAGGCGGGCTTCCGGCGGGACATGTGGAGCTATCTGTTCATTCTCCGGCTCGTACCTGCCTTTCCGTTCTGGCTGGTGAACCTCGCGCCCGCCTTTCTGGGCGTGCCGCTTCATGCCTTTCTGGTCACGACCTTTCTCGGCATCCTGCCCGGCTCCTTCGTGTTCGCATCGGTCGGGGCGGGGCTGGGTGCGGTGTTCGACCGGGGCGAGGATCCCGACGTCTCCGGCATCCTGACCGATCCGGCGGTCCTCCTGCCGATCCTGGCGCTGATCGCTCTGGCGTTGGTGCCCGTCGTCTACAAGCGCCTCGTGCGCCGGCCGGACCTGCCGCAATGAGCCGCACCGTCGAGACTGACATCTGCGTGATCGGCGCGGGCTCGGGCGGGCTCTCCGTAGCGGCGGGAGCGGCGCAGATGGGCGCGCGCGTCGTGCTCGTCGAGAAGGGGGAGATGGGCGGCGACTGTCTGAATTACGGCTGCGTCCCCTCAAAGGCGCTCCTGGCGGCCGGCAAGCACGCCCATGCGATGCGACACGGTACGGCCTTCGGGATCGCGCCCCTCGAACCGCAGGTCGATTTCGCCGCCGTGCGCGATCATGTTCACGGCGTCATCGCCTCGATCGCCCCGCACGACAGCCAGGAGCGGTTCGAGGCCCTCGGCGTCACCGTCATCCGCGAGGCCGCACGGTTCGCGGGACGGCGTAGCGTGCAGGCGGGCGAGACGCGGATCGAGGCGAAGTACGTGGTCGTGGCCACCGGCTCCTCGCCCTTCGTTCCGCCGATCGAGGGGCTCGACGGGGTTCCCTACTTCACCAACGAGACGATCTTCGGCAACGACATCCGGCCTGACCATCTGATCGTCGTCGGCGGCGGTCCCATCGGGATGGAGATGGCGCAGGCGCACCGGCGGCTGGGATCGCAGGTGACCGTGCTCGAGGGGATGCGCGCGCTCGGCAAGGACGATCCGGAAGCGGCAGCCATCGTTCTCGACCGTCTGCGCGGCGAAGGCATCGACATCCGGGAGCAGGCGAAGGTCGTCCGCGTCGCCCCCGTGGCCGAAGGCGTCGCCGTGACGGTCGAACGCGAGGGACGGGAGGAGACCGTGACGGGCAGCCACCTGCTCGTCGCGGTCGGGCGGAAGGCGAACGTCGAGGGGCTGAACCTCGAAGCGGGCAACATCGCCTACGACCGGCGCGGCATCTCGGTCGACGCACGGCTGCGCTCCACGACCAACAAGCGCGTCTTCGCCATCGGCGACGTGGCGGGCCAGCTTCAGTTCACCCATGTCGCGGGCTATCACGCGGGCATTGCGATCCGAAACATGCTGTTCTGGCTGCCGGCGAAGGCCAGCATGCGCGCCATGCCCTGGGCGACCTACACCGACCCGGAACTCGCTCATGTCGGCATGACGGAAACCGAGGCGAAGAAGACGCACTCCGACGCATCCGCGCTGCGCTGGTCCTTCGCGGAGAACGACCGTGCGCAGGCGGAACGGCGCACGGAGGGGCTCGTCAAGGCCGTCGTGCGGCGCAATGGCGAAATCCTGGGTGCGACCATCGTCGGGCCGCATGCGGCCGATCTGCTGTTGCCTTGGGTGCTGGCGGTGGAGACCCGCATGAAGATCGGCAGGATGGCGGGGATCACCGCGCCCTATCCCACCCTCGGCGAGGTGTCGAAACGTGTTGCGGGCAGCTACTATACGCCGAAACTGTTCAGCGACCGGACCCGGAAGCTCGTCCGCTTCCTGATGCGCTGGTCCTGAGAAGGGCGGCAAGCGGAGACACCACATGGCCGACATCCGCGTGCCCGGTGCGCCCGCGCCGGGCCTCAGCCTGATCCGCGGTCTGTCCGGGCGGCTGCTGCTTCTGACCGTGCTGTTCGTCATGCTGGCGGAGGTGTTCGTCTTCGCGCCGTCGGTCGCCCGCTTCCGGCTGACCTATCTTGCCGACCGGCTGGAGGCGGCGCAGATCGCGGGCCTGGTGCTTGAGGCCGCGCCCGGGGCCGCCGTCTCGGACGCGCTGAAGGAAGAATTGCTGATGAGCGCCGAGGTGGTCTCGGTCGCGATCCGCCGGCCGGGAGAGCCGGTGCTGATGCTGATGGCCGAGGGTCATCCGCCGCACGAGGCGACCTATTCCATCGGCAGCGCCGGCTTTTTCAGTTCGATCGCCGATGCCCTGCGTGCGCTTGCCGGGCCGCCGCGCGTCATCATGGCGGCGGGGCCGGCCGCCGTCGGAGAAGGCTCGGTCGAGATCGTGATGAACGAGGCCCCGATGCGCGCGGCGATGATCGACTACGGCTTGCGGATCCTTGGCCTGTCCATCCTGATCTCGCTGTTCACCGCGGCGCTGGTGTTCCTCAGCCTCTACCTGCTGCTGGTAAAGCCCTTGCGGCGGATCACCGAGAACATGACCAGCTTCCGGGACAATCCGGAGGATGCCTCCCGTGTGATCGTCCCGCGCCCGGGTCCCGACGAAATCGCACAGGCCGAGCGGGAGCTTGCCGGCATGCAGGCCGACGTGCGCGCCGCCCTGAAGCAGAAGGACCGCCTGGCCGCGCTGGGCCTCGCGGTCGCCAAGATCAACCACGATCTCCGCAATATCCTTGCCAGCGCGCAACTCGTCTCCGACCGGCTTGCCGCCAGCACCGATCCGGGCGTGCAGCGCATCGCCCCGCGTCTGGTCGCCGCCATCGACAGGGCGATTGCGCTGTGCACCAACACGCTGCGCTATGGCCGCGCCGAGGAGCGGTTGCCGGATCGCCGCCGCATACGGCTCGGCACGCCGCTGCGGGACATTGCCTCCGCGCTCGCGCTTGCCGAGCATCCGGCGATTCGCTGGCGGGTGGACGGGCTCGACGATTTCCCGGTCTACGCCGATCCGGAGCACCTGTTCCGCATCCTCATCAATCTCGTGCGCAATGCCATGCAGGCGCTGGAGGACTTCGGCGGCCCGGGCGAGATCGCGGTGACCGCGCGCTCGAAGCCGGGCCATGTCGAGATCGACGTCAGCGACACGGGCCCTGGCGTCCCGGAAACGGCGCAGGCGCACCTGTTCGGGGCCTTCGTCGGAACGGCGCGTGCCGGCGGCTCGGGTCTCGGCCTCGCGATCGCGCGCGAACTTGCACGCGCTCATGGTGGTGACGTCGTCCTGCACCGCACCGGGCCGGATGGGACGGTGTTCCGGGTGATCCTGCCGGACTGAGGTATGTCCTCGGTTGTTGTGCAATGCAGCATGAATGCCTATCCTCAGGGTCGGATGCCAAGAGAGGATGCGGGCCATGGCCAAGGTCATCACCATCGCGCAACAGAAGGGCGGGGCGGGCAAGACCTCGCTCGCGGCGCACCTGGGCGCGCATTGGGCGCGCAAGGGCAAGCGCGTCGCCCTGCTCGACCTCGACCCGCAGCAGAGCCTCAGTGCATGGTTCGCGATGCGGCAGGACCTCGGACACGACAGCGGGCATCTGACCCTGCGCCCGTCCTCGGGCTGGCGGGCGACGACCGAGGTGCGGCGCCTCGGCGAGGAGGCGGACGTGATCCTGATCGATTGCCCGCCGCACGCCGAGACCTCGGGCCGCGTTGCGATACGTTCTGCCGACCTGGTGGTGGTGCCGTGCCAGCTGTCGCCCATGGACATCTGGGCCTCGCGGCCGACGCTCGAGATGGTGGAGAAGGAGGGCAGACCCGCCCTCCTCGTGCTGAACCGCGTGCCGCCGCGCGGGAAGCTGGCGGACGAACTGCGCGCGCGCATGGCGAAGGACGGGCTGCCGCTCGCCAAGGCATCCCTCGGCAACCGCATGGGCTTCGCCGCGAGCCTGATGGACGGCCTCGGCGTTTCGGAGGCGGAGCCGCGCTCCAAGGCCGCGCGGGAGATTGCCGCGCTGGCGACAGAGATTTTGCGCAAGTCGGGCTGAGCGCCCTCCTGCTCCGTGCCTAGTCCCCCAGGGCCACGCCCTCGCGCCTGCGGTCCGCCGCCCCGGTCAGCGTCCCGTCGGCCCCGATGGCGATGGCGTGCAGGCCGCTGGTCATCTCCACAACCCTGACCTCGTGGCCGAGCGACTGGAGAGCGGGGGCCAGCGTTTCCGCCGCCGTGCCGGCCTCGAGGTCGGTCGCGCCGTTGCGGTTCACCACGTGCGGCAGGTCCAGCGCGGCCTGAGGGTCGAGATCCCAGTCGAGCACGCCGAGCAACGCGCGCAGCGTGTAGCCCGGAATACGGCTTCCTCCCGGCGAGCCCACGGCCAGCACCGGCTTGCCCGCCTCGTCGAACGCGATGGTCGGCGACATGGAGGATCGCGGGCGCTTGCCGGGCTGCACGGCGTTCGCCACGACCCGCCCGTCGGCATCGAGCGGGCGGAAGGAAAAATCGGTCAGCTGGTTGTTCAGCAGGAAGCCCCCGACCATGAGGTGGCTGCCGAAACGGAACTCGACGCTCGTCGTCATCGACACGACATTTCCGTCTGCGTCGACCGCGACAAGGTGCGATGTCGACGGCATGTCGAAGCCCGCGCCCGGCACGAGGTCCGCCCGGTCCAGCGGGCGCCCGGCGGTGGCCTTGCCCATGCTCGCGTCCAGGCCGATCAGCGCGGAGCGGCGGGCGAGATAGCTCCGGTCGAGCAGCGCGTCCACCGGCACCTCGACATAGTCCGGATCGGCGACGTAGAGGTTGCGGTCGGCGAAGGCGAGGCGGCCTGCCTCCGCGATCAGGTGCGCAGCCTCTGCCGAGACGGGATCGAGCGCGGCAAGGTCGAAGCGTTCCAGTACCCCCAGCATCTGCAGCACGGCGATGCCGCCGCTCGTCGGGGGCGGCATGCCGCAGACGCGATGCGCGCGGTAGGGCGCGCACACCGCTTCGCGCGACACGGGGCGATAGGCCGCCATGTCCGACATCTCCAGCCGGCCGGGGTTTTCCACGTCTCCCTGGACCGCCGCGACGATCTTGCGCGCAATGTCGCCCTCGTAGAAGGCGCGCGGCCCCTTCTCGGCGATCTGGCTCAGCGTGTCGGCGAGCGCGGCGTTGCGCAGAACGTGCCCGACGGGAAGCGGGTCGCCCGTCGCGTCCAGGAAATAGGTCGCGGCAGCGGTGCGCGAGGCGATCAGGTCGCGCCCCGCGACAATCGCGTCATGCAGGCGCGGGCTCACCTCGAAACCGCTGCGCGCAAGTCTAATCGCTGGCTGGAACAGGTCGGCCCAGGGCAGGTTTCCATGCCGGTCGTGCGCGGCGGCCAGCATGGCGAGCGCGCCGGGGACGCCGACCGCCCGTCCGCCGACGAGGGCCTCGAAGAATTTCAGCGGTTGCCCCCGATCGTCAAGGAACAGGTCGGGCGTCGCGGCCTCCGGCGCCTTCTCGCGGCCGTCCCAGGCATCGAGCCCGCCGTCCTGCCCCGACCAATGGAGCAGGAAGGCACCGCCGCCAATGCCGGAAGACTGCGGCTCGACCAGCGTCAGCACCATCTGCATTGCAACTGCTGCGTCCACCGCGCTGCCGCCTGCGCGCAGGATCTCGCGTCCGGCCTCGGCGGC